>NZ_JAWHTE010000025.1:0-62604 GCF_032586175.1 Ovoidimarina sediminis | reverse complement strand
GGGGGGCGGTCCCGCATATTTCGGGGGCGGGGGGGGAAGGGGTGGGTGCATCCCTTGCATGGGTGTTTGGGGGGCTTGGGGCCTTTTTTTTGGTTTAAAATCGGGGGGGGGGGGGGGGGGCCCCCCGCATCGGTCGGCGCGACCCGAAGGGTCGCGACGAAAGCCTCAATACGTTGGGTGGAACTTGCCGGCCGGCGAAAGCGTAAAGATATCGACGCCATCCGCGGTTACACCCACGGAATGTTCGAACTGCGCCGAGAGCGATTTGTCGCGGGTCACGGCCGTCCAGTCATCGGCGAGAACCTTGGTCTCGGGCCGGCCAAGATTCACCATCGGCTCGATCGTAAAGAACATGCCCTCCTCCAGAACCGCACCGGTTCCGGGCCGTCCGTAATGCAGGACATTCGGAGGCGCATGGAACACACGGCCAAGCCCGTGGCCGCAGAAATCGCGCACCACACTCATCCGGTGGCCTTCGACGAAGTTCTGGATCGCCGCGCCTATGTCGCCAAAGGTATTGCCGGGCTTCACCGCCTCGATCCCCACCATCAGGGCATCGTGTGTCACCTCGATCAGCCGCTCGGCCTTCCGGCTGAGTTTCCCTGCCACATACATCCGGCTTGAATCGCCATACCAGCCGTCGACGATCACGGTGACGTCGATGTTCAGAATATCCCCGTCCTTCAGGACTTTACCGCCGGGAATGCCGTGGCAGACCACGTGATTGACGCTGATACAGGAGGCGTGCTGATAGCCCTTGTAGCCGATCGTGGCCGACGTCGCGCCTGCACGCGCCACCATCTCCTCGATCCTCCGGTCGATCTCCGCCGTCGTCTGGCCCGGATATACAGCGGCCGCGATCTCGTCGAGAATGCGCGCGGCCAGTGCCCCGGCCGTGTGCATCCCGGCGAAATCCTCGCGTTCGTAAAGCCTGATACCGTCCTTGGTCAGACGGCTCTGCGTGTCGTCCACGGCCTGCTCCGTTTCCTATCGGCCCCTAGATAGGCGAAGCGCGTCCCGTTTTCCAGTAACCCGCAATCATCGGCAATCACTTGAATTCACGCCCATCCGCGCGGAAAACCGGCATCCGTTCGCCCAGCAACACACCGCTCGTATCGATCCGCGTTCCATAGGCCAGCATATCGACACCCGCCTCCGCCGCCGCTTCGAAGGCATCGCTGTAAACCGGGTCAAGATCACCCGCCATCTTGAGGCGCGCGCAATCGGTACGCTGGATGAGGTAGAGCATTACGGCCCGCCCACCCGTAGCCGCCACTTCAATAAGCTCGCCAAGGTGTTTCGCGCCGCGCGCGGTCACGCTGTCGGGGAATTCCGCCCAGTCGCCGTCACGCCTGAGATGCACGTTCTTAACTTCGACATAGGCATCTGGAAGACCCGGCCCGGCCAGACGGAAATCAACCCGGCTGTTCGTGCCGTATTTCACCTCCGGGTTAACCTCGTCATAGGCCGCAAGAGGCGCGATCGCGCGCGCGAGAAGCGCCTCCTTCACCACGCGGTTCGGCACCGCTGTGTCTATCCCCGACCAATGGCCATTCCCGAATTCGACAAGTCGCCAGCCGTATTTCAGTTTTTTCTTCGGATCGTCGTTGGGTTCGAGCCAGACCCTGAGCCCGGCCTCCTTCAGCCCCATCATGCTGCCGGGATTCGGGCAATGGGCACGCACGATCCCGCTGCCATCCTCAAGCTCCACCTCCGACAGAAAGCGGTTCCAGCGCCGCACGAGGCGGCCAGGGATCAGGGGGGTCGAAAACTCCATGACCGGCCCCTATCACCTCACAGAGTGGTTTGCCACGCCCCCGGCGCTCGGCTACCAAAGCGCCATGACCGAGGACCAGCCAAACCCCACCGCCACCCGCATTCTCGACATCGCCGAGGATGGCGCACGCACGGGCGGTTATGCGGGCTTCAGCTTTCGCGAGATCGCCAAGGAGATCGGGATCAAGCCCGCCTCGGTGCACTATCACTTTCCCGCCAAGGCCGACCTGGCGACGGTGCTGATGCGGCGCTATACCGACACCTTGCTCGCCGGCCTCGGGAACAGTGAGGATGCAGGCCAGCCCGCCGATGCCCTCCTTGCGGCGTTCGTCGCCGAAATGCGCCGCAGGCTGGCGGAGGAAGACCTTCTTTGCCTGGGCGCCGTCTTCGGCGCGGAATGTGCCTCTTTGCCACTGGATGTCGCGGCCGAGACGCGCGATTTCTTCGCCCGTGTCACGCGGTGGCTTGTCCCGCTCTTCGCGCGGCGCGGCGCCAGAGATCCCGAAGGCGCTGCGATGGAATTCCTCGCTCGGATCCACGGGGCGATGATCCAGTCTCACGCGCACGGGGCCCTCGACGTTTACGATCGCATTGCCGCCCGCGCCCTCGCCCGCTGAAAGGACCGCACGGATATGCCGAATCCAAATGCCGCCATGCTCGTGATCGGGGACGAGATCCTCTCGGGGCGCACACGTGACGCCAACATGCATCACCTTGCGGGCGTCCTCACCGAGCGGGGGATCGACCTCAGGGAAGTGCGCATCGTTTCGGACGATCACAAGGCGATCGTGGCGGCGGTGCGCGCGCTTTCCCGCGCGTACGATCACGTTTTCACCTCAGGCGGGATAGGTCCGACCCATGACGACATCACTGCCGATGCCGTGGCCGAGGCGATGGGGGCCGCAATCGACGTGCGCGACGATGCCCGCGCCCTGCTCGAAGCACATTATGCGCGCCTGGACCAGGAGCTTAACGCGGCACGGATGCGAATGGCCCGGATCCCCGACGGAGCGGCGCTGATCGACAACCCGATTTCCGCCGCGCCCGGGTTCACCATCGGGAACGTGCATGTGATGGCCGGCGTACCTACTATCTTTCAGGCGATGGTCGACTCGCTCATCCCGCGGCTGACGGGTGGCGTGCCGCTTGTGTCGGCCACTGTCCGGATCAAGCGCGGTGAAGGCGATATCGCAGCGCCACTGGGCGATCTGTCCAGGGCCTATCCAGATCTCAGATTCGGCTCTTATCCCTTTATCCGAGAGGGTGTTTTCGGATCGAACATCGTGATCCGTGGATCCGATGCAGGACAGGTCGACGCCGCAGAACAAGAGCTTCGCGCCCTGTTTCCGGGCGCAGCCACGTGACCCTGCCCGGCCAGGCCTCGCTGGAACAAGCGCTGGAGTTGAGCTGGCCTCCGAAACACGCCTGGACAAACGGGCCCTGGCGACTTCGCGAGGGTGCGGGCGGCGGAAAGCGCGTGTCGGCCGCCACCGCGCTCGGTCCGGTGAGCGCCTCCGACATGGCGATCGCCGAAGCGGAAATGCAGCGCCTTGAACAGCCCCGTCTCTTTCGGTCGGCAGCGCCGGACGACCCAATGTCACGGCAGCTTGAGGCACGAGGCTACGAGATCGTCGACCCCACCCTCTTCTACGCCACCCCGAGCGCTCGGCTGCTGAATCCGAACCAGCGCCCGCTGGACGCCATTCCCAGCGACGCCTGCCTTGGCATTCATGCAGAGATCTGGGCCGCAGGCGGGATCGGCCCCGCACGGTTACAGGTGATGGAACGTGCTACGACACCCAAGTGCTGGCTTCTCGCCCGACTGAGTGGTCGCGCCGCCGGTAGTGCATTCGTCTCGCTTGCAGGCCGGATCGCGATGATCCACGCCATCGAGGTCCGCCCGGAGGCCAGGCGGCGGGGAGCCGCCCGCGCCATGCTTCACCGCGCCGCGGCATGGGCGACGGAGCAAGGGGCGGACACGCTGGCCCTTGCCGTTACCGCAGCGAACGGCCCCGCCAATACGCTCTACGCTTCCCTTGGGATGCGTGCCGTGGGACAGTATCACTACCAAATCCATCCAGAGGATGCGTGACGCGCGCAAGAGAGCACAGTGAAGACCGACCCTCCCGTAACCGCCCTCGAATTGCACCCCGCCGATCCCCTGCCGGAGCGCACGCAGAGCTATTTCGACCTCTGCACCGAGAAGCTTGGCTTTGTGCCCAACGTGCTGAAGGCCTACGCCTTCGATATCGCCAAGCTCGATGCCTTCACCGCGCTTTACAACGATCTCATGCTGGGCGAGAGCGGGTTGACCAAGCTGGAGCGCGAAATGATCGCGGTTGCAGTCTCGTCGATCAATCGTTGCTGGTACTGTCAGGTCGCCCATGGCGCGGCCGTGCGTACGATTTCGGGCGACCCCGCGCTTGGCGAGGCGATGGTGATGAACTGGCGTGTTGCGGACCTCGATGCGCGGCAGACGGCGATGCTGAGTTTTGCCGAGAAGGTGACGACCGAAAGCGCGAAGATCACTGAAGCGGACAGGCAAACCCTGAGGGATGCCGGCTTCAGCGACCGCGATATCTGGGATATCGCGAGCGTCGCGGGCTTCTTTGCCATGTCGAACCGGGTGGCGTCCGCAGTCGGCATGGAACCGAACCCGGACTATCACGCCGAGGCGCGATGATCCTCCGGACGGCCTGGCCGGCCATGCTCTGGCTGATCGCCGCGCCCGCGCTGGCCCTGGAGGTACCTCCCTCGGCCGTCCTTGCAAGCGCCGATGAAAGCCCGGCCGAAACCCGGTTGGTGCCGGTGGGGCCCTGGACTGCGGAGGGCACGGAAGTGACGCGTGGCACCGGAGCGGTACGCCGCGAAGCCTGGACCGTGCCAGGCACCGCGCTGACGACGGATCAACTCACCGACCCGCTGATCGCCGGATTGGCCCGCGACGGATATACCCTTCTCTTCAGTTGCCGCGACAACGAGTGTGGCGGTTTCGATTTCCGGTACGAGCTTGATCTTCTGCCCGAGCCCGAGATGCATGTGGATCTTGGCGACTATGCCTATGCTGCCGCACGGGCGCCGGGCGATGACGGCGAACTGATCGCACTGACCGTCAGCCGGAGTGCGACCACGGGCTATATCCATATCCTGCGGATCGATCCGGGCGGCGCGCCCCGGCCGACCCCCGCCCCCACTCCACCCCCCACGCAGGCAGCGGCGGCGGAGCCGGTATCCGGGGAGGGAGCGGGGTTGACGGAGAGGCTGATGGCCGAGGGTCATGTGGCGCTCGAGGATCTGGCCTTCGCAACCGGCTCGGCCACACTGGAAGACCGGCCCTTCGCATCGCTTGCCGAACTTGCCGCCTGGATGCGGGATCGGCCCGGCACCCGGATCACTCTTGTCGGCCATTCCGACGCGGTCGGCGCGCTTGACCGCAACATCGCACTGTCCCGCGCGCGGGCCGAAGCCGTCGCGCTGCGGCTTGTCGAGGCTCATGACATCGCGCCGGCCCGCCTGTCGGCGGAAGGCGTGGGCTATCTGGCCCCGCGTGCGCCTAACGATACCGAGGCCGGGCGCGCCGTGAACCGCCGGGTCGAGGTGGTGCTGCAGAGCGAGTGAGATCGACCCGCCTTCGGCGAGCCGATCCGCCGGGGGCCCTGCCCCCGGACCCCCGGAGTATTTGCGCCAATATGAAGGAGCCTAGCCTACCCGGACGCCACGACGCCCGGCGAGATCGGTGACGTATTGCCAGGCAACGCGACCGGAACGCGCGCCTCGGGTGGCCTGCCACTCGATCGCTTCGGCCCGAAGCGTTGCATCGTCGATCTCGATCCCGAAGGCATCGCAGTAACCGCGGATCATCGTGAGATAGGCGTCCTGACTGCAAGGATGAAAGCCGAGCCAGAGACCGAACCTGTCGGAGAGCGAGACCTTTTCTTCGGTTGCCTCGGAAGGGCTGATCGCCGTTGAACGCTCGTTCTCGATCATGTCGCGTGGCATGAGGTGGCGGCGGTTCGAGGTGGCGTAGAAAACCACGTTCTCGGGCCGTCCTTCGACCCCGCCGTCGAGTACCGCCTTCAGCGACTTGTAGTGCTCATCGTCATGGGAGAAGGAGAGATCGTCGCAGAACAGGATGAAGCGCGCATCGGCTGCGCGCAGGAGTGCGAGCAGCCGCCCGATCGAGGGCAGATCCTCGCGCTGCACTTCGACGATCTTGAGGGGCAGGCCTTCGCGCGCCACCTCTGCGTGAATCGCCTTCACGAGCGAGGATTTTCCCATACCCCGGGCGCCCCAGAGAAGCGCGTTGTTCGCAGGCAGCCCCTTCGCGAACTGCCGGGTGTTCTGAAGCAGCGTGTCGCGCGCCCTGTCGATCCCGATCAGAAGCGGGAGATCGACGCGGTTGACCCGTGGCACCGGCGTCAGGCGATCGGGAGAGACGTGCCAGACGAAGGCCTCGGCACTTGCGAAGTCAGGCGCCTCGAAGGGCGGCGGCGACATTCGTTCGAGGGCCGCCGCGATGCGCTCCATGGGATCGCTCATGCCTTCGCGTCATCCTCGTCAACGTCGCCGTAAAGATCCTCGTCCTCGTCGAGAATACCGGCCTCGCGCAACTCGCGGGTCTTCTTCCGCTCTACCGCGCGGACGAGCCAGATCGAGATCTCGTAAAGCCCGTAGACCGCGGTGAAGAGGATGATCTGGGTCACGACATCCGGCGGTGTCACGAGGGCGGCCAGAACGAGGATGCCGACCATCGCGTATTTGCGGACATTCGCGAGGCCCCGCGCCGTCACAAGTCCTGCCTTGCCCATGAGCGTCAGGAGCACCGGCAGCTGGAAGCATAGGCCGAACGCCATGATGAACTTAAGGGAAATGTCCAGGGATTCGTTGACCTTGCCGAAGAAGGTGACGCGAATGCCCTCTTCGGTTTCGGGCACCGCGACCGCCTCGGCCGGTAGATCGGTGTCGCCCATGAGATTGGCGAAGATCGAGCTTACATCGGCAAAACCAAGAAAGAACGCCATCGCAAGCGGTGTCACCACTAGGTGGGCAAAGGCCGCGCCAACAAAGAACATGATCGGCGAGGCGATCAGGAAGGGTAGGAACGCGTTCTTTTCGGACCGGTAGAGGCCCGGCGCCACGAAGCGCCACATCTGGAAGCCGATCACCGGAAAGGCCAGCGCGAAGCCGAAGACAATCGAGATCCGGAACAGGGTGAAGAGGTATTCCTGGGGGCTTGTGTACTGGAGCGTGGGTGAGGGATCGCCAAGATCGCGCAGCGTCGCCTCGATCGGCCCGAGCATGAATTCCAGCACGTGGGTAGCGATGAACTCGCCCTGTACAGGAATGAAGAATACCGTGATCGCAACCATGAAGGCGATCACCGAGCGGATGAGACGGGTGCGCAGCTCCGCCAGATGCTCGATCAGCGGGGCGGAGCTGTCTTCGATGTCGTCGTCGCGATCGGCCATCAGCGCCCTCGTCTTTGCGGCCGGGCCGCCGTCTTCTTCGGCATGTTCTTGCGATGGCCCTCAGGGGGACGCACGGGGCGGTGTTCCCGAGTTTCCTGAGCGGGAGCTGGCGCTGACGAGTGCGTCGGCGACGGCTTCGCTGGCTCGGCCGAAGGGGACGTGAAGGCCGCGCGAGCGCCCTCGGCGTCCTTCGCCGCAGCAAGGCGGGCGGCGGTTTCCTCCTGAAGCTTGCGGGCCTTTGCCGCCTGCTCTTCGCGCATCTTCGCCGTGTTGGGGCCTTCCGGCTTCATCGACCCGCTTTTCGGCGGCGCCTTAGAAGACTTGGCCGGATCCCATTTCTCAAAACTGTCGGCAGCCTTGTTCAGGGTGTCGAGGCCGAGAGATTTCGACGAGGTCATGTCTTTCAGGCCCGCCGCAGTTTCCTTCATCCCCGACTGATCCGCCGCATCATTCATCGCGCGCTGGAACTCGCGCGCCATGCCGCGGACCTTTGCCGTAAAGCGCCCGAGCGTCCGGAACATGCCCGGAAGGTCTTTCGGCCCCACCACGATCAGCGCCACGATGCCGATCACGAGAAGCTCCATGAATCCGATGTCGAACATCGCCTTCAGGCTCCGTTTTCGAGGATCAGACCTTGTCCTTGGTCGTGTCGACCGACGGATTGTTGGGCGTCACGTCGGCATGTTCTGGCGGGGTGACATCCTTGGCGTCTTCCGCCTTCGCGTCCTCGAGTTCCCGCTTTCCGTCATCCACACCGCGTTTGAACGCTGTGATACCCTTGCCGACCTCGCCCATCAGCGACGAGATCTTGCCGCGCCCGAAAAGCACGAGCACGACGATCGCGATCAAGAGAAGGCCGGGAAGGCCGATGTTTCCAATACCCATGTCAAACTCCCTTGGGCGGGGCGGCCCGCCTCTGTCATGTCTGGCCTTTCTTCTAGAAGGGCGCCTTGCGGCCGGAAAGAGGAGGTGCGCGGTTTCCCTGCTCCATGAGGGCCGATGGCGGCGAAAAGCGGATGCTGGCAAAACTCAACTGACAGGTTTATGTCAGTTGTGCGCGGTTAAGCAGGGTCTTCACACATCGAATCGGAGAACGACAATGAAAGCCCCCAAGACCCTCATGAATACCGGCGCGCTTTGCGCGCCCGCCGACACGAACCGTGCGGGCGACGCCTCGCCGGCGGCGGTTGCCGAAATCGTGCGGTTCCGCCTCGCCAATGGTGTAACCGAAAACGCATTCCTGGATGCGACGCGCGGGATGCAGCCCCTCGTTGCGGCGACCCCTGGCTTTGTCTCGCGGCGGCTGTCGAAGAACGAGGACGGCAGCTGGACCGACTACGTGACCTGGACGGACATGGCTCGTGCCAGGAGTGCCGCCAAAACGATCTTCGCCAATCCCGAAACGAAGCCGTTCATCGATGCGATCGACGGTGCCTCGGTCGACATGCGCCACGAGGCGATCCTGATGCAGATGGAGTGACATGCGCCGCACCGATCGCCTCTTCGACCTGATCGGCATTCTCAGGGACGGCCGCCTGCACAAGGCGGCCGATCTCGCGCGTCGCCTGGAGGTGTCGGAGCGGACGGTCTATCGCGATATGGAAACGCTGCGCGGCTGTGGCATTCCCGTCGAAGGAGAGCGCGGGGTGGGCTATATCCTGACGGCCCCTGTAACGCTTCCACCCCTGAACCTGACGCTGACAGAGCTTGAGGCGCTTCACCTCGGCATGGCGGTCGTTTCGGAGGCGGCCGATCCCGAGCTTCAGGCAGCCGCGCGCAGTCTCGCCGCAAAGATTGACGCGGTCGTACCGGAGGATCGCACGGCGCCACCCTCAGGCTGGGGATTCGCCGTCTACCCGTTCGCAGATGCGCAGGGCGGCTTTACGCACATGCCCACGCTGCGCGCCGCGATCCGAGCGCGGCAGAAACTTGCACTGAGCTACTGGTCCCTCTCCGATGCGGAAACGGAGCGCACGATCCGGCCGCTGCAGATGGAGTACTGGGGCCGGGTCTGGACACTGACCGCATGGTGCGAGTTGCGGGAAGATTTTCGGGTCTTCAGGGTCGATCGCATTCAATCGGCCGACCCGCTGCCCGCGCTGTTCACCGATGAGCCGGGCAAGACACTCGACGATTACATGGCACGTATGACGGGCGCGTCAGACAAGCATCGGCACCAGTGACAGAACCAGAAGCAGCGCCATCGTGAGATTGAATACGCGCAGACGTCCGGGGTTTGTCAGCCAGCGGCGGATCGCCTGCCCTGCAATCGTCCACGTGCTGACCGAGGGCAGATTAATCGCGCCAAAGATAACCGCCACAAGCAGCACCGCCCAGACTTCACGGCCCGGAGCGTAGACGGTCACCGCCGTAAGTGCCATGGCCCAGGCTTTGGGATTGACCCATTGGAACCCCGCCGCCTCCAGAAATGTGAAGGGCCGTCCGCCAGCCGACACGCCGGCCCCGGCGGGTGCCGAGGCATTCGCGATCTTCAAGGCGAGCCACAGAAGGTAAAGAACGCTGGCGCCCTTTAGGACCGTGTGCAGCGCCGGCCAGGCGTCGAACATGCCGGCAAGCCCGAGGCCGACGACGGCCACCATCAAAGTAAATCCGATTCCGATCCCGAGCATGTGCGGAATGGTTCGACGGAATCCGAAGTTCGCCCCTGATGCCATGAGCATCAGGTTGTTCGGCCCCGGTGTTGCAGAGGTCACAAGGGCGAAGGTCGCAAGAGCAATGAGCACGTCGTAGGTCATTGCCGCAGATTGCTCGAAAAGGGACGCAACAGGGTTGCCAATTTGTGCGCTGAAGCTCAATCTGCGCAACTAATGGCGGATCTGGATCAAATTGACGAAAATATATTGCGCGAATTGGTGCGGGACGGGCGCCTGCCCAATATTCAGCTTGCGGAGCGCGTGGGCCTTTCGCCCTCCGCTTGTCTGCGCCGGGTTCAGGATCTCGAGCGACGGGGCATCATTACCGGGTACCGCGCCACGCTTGACAGGACGAAGCTTGGCACCGGGTTCACCGCCTATATCGCGGTCGGGCTGAACGACCACACGAAAGCCTCACAGAAAGCGTTCGAGGCCGCCATCACCCGCTCGCCGGAAGTACGCGAGTGCCACAACATCACCGGAACCGTGGAATACCTTCTCAGGATCGAGACCAGCGATCTGGCGGCCTACAAGGTGTTTCACACCGATGTTCTCGGTGAACTGCCGCAGGTTCATGCGCTGACGACATTCGTCGTGATGGAAAGTCCGAAGGACGAGAGGACCTGATCCCGAAAGGGATGCTTCACCGATTGTTGCCCCAGTTCACGTGCAAGCCAAGGCTGTAACCGATCGACAGGCGCGGGCCGCGCCGAATTCTGAGCGGATCGACAATCGCCGCCGCCTTTGACAAACACCCCATTATCCCAAAGCAGTAAGTGCGCGAATTTGAAGCAGGTGTGCTAACCTCGCGGCAACGACAGCTGTGGAGGGGCAGCATGACCATCGTCAAAAGCCGGTTCGATCCGGTTTCTCCGACATCTCTGAGTGTGACGGAACGGCTTTTCCAGGGCCTTCAGCGTGATCCAGACCGTACAGTGCTAACAGACGGCCCTACGGGCCGGACAATGACCGCGAGTGACCTTGAGACCGGTATTCGCCGCCTCGCCAGCGGCCTGCTTGCGCGGGGGTGCGGAACAGGCACGGTCACGGCCCTGATGGCGCCCAACATCCCGGAATATGTCATTGTCTTTCACGGGGCAGCCTATGCGGGCGGTGCAATTACCACTGTCAATCCGACCTATACTGCCGATGAGTTGCACCACCAGCTTAGAGACAGCGGCGCGACACTTCTTGTCACCATCCCGCAGTTCTTGGAAACCGCACGCGTCGGCATTGAGGGAACGGGCGTTACCGAGATCGTGGTTATCGGCGAGGCCGAGGGCGCGACGCCGCTCGCCACGCTACTTGGCGAGCCGCTGCAAAATCAGATCCCGGTCGACCTTGATGAAGATGTCGTTGCCCTTCCCTATTCCTCCGGGACGACCGGGCTGCCGAAGGGCGTTATGCTGACCCATCGCAACCTCGTCATGAACATCGACCAGACCCTCGTTGCGGCCGATGTCCGGTCGGAAGACGTGACGATCGCGTTTCTGCCGTTCTTTCATATCTATGGGCTGACGGTGCTCATGAACCTGCACCTCGCACATGGTGCGTCGCTCGTTACCATGCCGCGTTTCGACCTAGAGCTGTTCCTGGAACTTGTGCAGACGCATCGACCGCGAAGCCTGTATTGTGTTCCGCCGGTCGCAATCGCGCTGGCAAAGCACCCGGTGGTCGATCAGTTCGACCTGTCATCGGTCGAGATATTCTTCTCGGCCGCCGCTCCCCTTGGCGCGGAACTCGGCGAAGCGGTTGCCACACGGTTGGGTTGCTGCTCGATGCAAGGCTACGGGATGACAGAGCTAAGCCCGGTCAGCCATCTGGTTCACAGGGACGCCCCCCGACCCGGCTCTTGCGGGCAGACCATACCCAACACCGAATGCCGTATCGTGAACCCCGAGACGGGCGAGATTTGCGGCACTGGGGAGCAGGGCGAGCTTTGGGTACGTGGACCGCAGGTGATGAAGGGGTATCTGAACAATCCCGAGGCGACGGCCGCGACGATCACACCGGATGGCTGGCTCAGGACCGGCGACCTCGCGAGCTTCGACGCCGATGGATATCTCTTTATCCACGATCGCCTGAAAGAACTGATCAAGGTGAAAGGCTTCCAAGTCGCTCCGGCGGAGCTTGAAGCGGTACTTCTCACGCACCCAGACGTCGCCGATGCGGCCGTCATTGGCGTGCCGGACGAGGAGGCGGGGGAACGCCCGGCGGCCTTTGTTGTCGCAAAACCGGGCACGGAGCCGTCGGAAGAGGCCCTCAAGGCTCACGTCGCCGAGAAGCTCTCAAGCTACAAGGCTCTTTCGGAAGTCCGTTTCATCGATACCATTCCCAAGGCTGCATCGGGGAAGATCCTGCGCCGCGTGTTGAGAGCTCAAGCCTGAGGCCTGGCGTCACTCTCCGGAACCGGGCGAGCGCACCGGGAACACGAAGCACCGTTCGCGCCGGATCATGAGCCAGAGCGCGGTGCCCGCCTTGGGAAGGAACACGCTTGGCACAGCGGCCTTAAGAAGCGAGCCATCATGGTCCATGCGAAATTCCACGAGGCTCTCGTTCCCGATGAACCGCGCCCGATCCACGACTCCGCGTGCGGGGATGCCATCTTCCGGCGTGGGGTTCGGGCCTTTGCCGTCGCGGTCAAAGTCAATCCTGAGGTGCTGGGGGCGGATCACGATCTCGACCTCCGTGCCGTCAGGCACGCCGGGGGCGAGGAAACGGCCGAAGGGCGTTTCGGTAAGAGCCCCCTGAACCTTGCCCCGGATGACGTTGATATCACTGAAGAACGCCGCGGCCATCCGATCGACCGGAGCGTTGTAGACATTGTAGGGTGCGCCCTTCTGGACAATCCTGCCGGCACGCATGAGCGCGATCTCGTCTGCCATCCGCATCGCCTCTTCCGGCTCGTGCGTCACGAGCAGAACCGCCGCACCCTCCTCCTTCAAGAGATCGAGGGTCTGGTCGCGGATCCCGTCGCGCAGCCGGTTGTCGAGCCCCGAGAACGGCTCGTCCATCAGCATCACGCGAGGTTTCGGCGCCACCGCCCGTATCAGTGCGACGCGCTGTTGTTCGCCGCCCGACAGCTCGTGGGGATACTTGCCGCCATACCCCTCGAGATGTACCCGTTCGAGAAGTTCGCCCACCCGCGCACGCTTCTCGGCGCGGGTGCCCGAGAGGCCGAAGGCCACGTTGTCCTCGATCGAAAGATGCGGAAAGAGAGCGAAATCCTGGAACATCAGGCCGACGCCGCGTGCCTCCGGCGGATCGTGGCGCAGGACGCCGGAGACTTCTTCGCCATCTAGGCGGATTTCACCCGCGTCCTGCCGATCGACCCCGGCCACGATCCGGAGCGTCGTGGACTTGCCGCAGCCAGACGGCCCGAGGAGGCAGGTCACCTGCCCCGGCATCACACTGAGCGAGACGCCGGACACGACATCGCGCCCGCCGAAATGCCGGGTCAGATCAATGATTTCGAGGCGAGGCGTCATCACCGACCGCGCATTCCCGATAGAAAGGCTCAGGGAAGCGGCGTAACAGCCCGAACGTCGCCCGGCAAGGCCGGAGGTCAGATCGTGGCGTTCGTGGCGCCCCCGTCGAGAAGGACATTCTGCCCGACGATGAAGCCCGCGTGTTGCGAGCAGAGGAAGGCACAAGCCGCTCCGAATTCTTCGATTGTCCCGTAGCGGCCCGCGGGGATTGAGGCTTCACGCTTCATCTTGGCCTCTTCGACCGAGATACCCTCGCTCTTCGCCACGCCCTGATCGAGCGATATGGCGCGATCGGTCGCGTGAATGCCCGGAAGAAGGTTGTTGATCACCACACCCCGGTTCGCCACCTGGCGCGACGTGCCGGCGACGAACCCTGTCAGACCCGTCCGCGCCGAGTTCGAGAGGCCCAGCACCGGAATGGGCGCCTTCACCGATTGCGACGTGATGTTGACGACGCGCCCCCAGCCGCGGTCCATCATCCCGGGCACGACAGCCTGCATCATCGCAATGGGCGTCAACATGTTGGCGTCGAGGGCCTTGATGAAATCATCACGTGTCCAGTCGGACCACATCCCCGGCGGCGGGCCACCGGCGTTGTTGACGAGGATGTCGACATCGCCCGCCGCATCGAGCACGGCGGCGCGGCCCTCTGCGCTCGTTATATCGGCCGCGATTGCCGTGACCGACACGCCATGGGTTGTGCGGATCTCTTCCGCTGTCGCCTCAAGCGCCTCGGCACCGCGGGCATTGATCACAAGATCGACACCTTCGCCCGCCAGCGCCATGGCACAGCCCTTGCCGAGGCCCCTCGACGCTGCGCAGACGATCGCCCGTTTTCCGCCAATCCCAAGATCCATAACTCTCTCCCGATCCGTTTCGGGAGAGAGCTATCAGAGCCAAACGTCACCATCGACCCCTAAATGATGCGGCGAAAGCAACTGCGCCGGGCAGCTGCGTCATCCGGTGGGGTAGAAGAACTCCTCCCGCACGATCTTGCCGTCGGCGACGTGATAGACGGCAACTTCGTCCATCTCGCTCACTTCACCGGTTTCCTTGTTCCTGGTCTTCACCTCGAAGCGGACGGCAAACCGGTCATCCCCGTGGGGGTACGGGTCGGAGATATCTCCGCCAATCAGCTCGAACGTGCTGTCCCACCAGGTGTGTTTGCCCTTGATCGCCTCAAGGCCGTGGGCCTCTCGGCCCATGCCCATCGGATCCGAGGCCTCGACCGAAACGGCATCGGCGGCATAAAGCTTGTCGAGATTTTCCATCGCCCGGTTCTCGCGGCACCCGGCCACGAGCTCGGCGGCTATGTCGTTCAACGTCATCAAATCAATCTCCCTGAGAGCATCAGAATCTGCCCGAAAGGCTCATTTGTTCTTGTTATGTTCCGACTCTGCCCGAGTCGCACCACGAAATCAACGCCCCTACGCAACCCGGCTTTTCAACACCTTCGGGCATCTCTATATGGCGTCCATGCTCGACCGTGCCTCAAACGCCTCCCCCCTGCCCCCGGAAATCGCCCGGCGGCGCACATTCGCCATCATTTCGCATCCCGATGCTGGCAAGACGACGCTCACCGAGAAGTTTCTGCTCTACGGCGGTGCGATCCAGATGGCGGGCCAGGTACGCGCCAAGGGTGAGGCGCGGCGCACACGATCGGATTTCATGGAGATGGAAAAGGATCGCGGCATTTCCGTGTCCGCCTCCGCGATGTCCTTCGACTTCGACACATGGCGTTTCAATCTGGTGGATACGCCGGGCCACTCCGACTTTTCCGAAGACACCTATCGCACGCTTACAGCTGTTGACGCCGCCATCATGGTGATCGACGGGGCGAAGGGGGTGGAAAGCCAGACGCGCAAACTCTTCGAAGTCTGCCGGTTGCGCGACCTTCCGATCCTGACCTTCTGCAACAAGATGGACCGGGAAAGCCGCGATACGTTCGAGATCATCGACGAGATTCAGGAAAACCTCGCCATCGACGTCACGCCTGCCTCCTGGCCGATCGGGATGGGGCGCGACTTTGTCGGATCCTACGACATGCTGAACGACCGGCTGGAGCTTATGGCCCGGGCCGACCGCAACAAGCGCGCGGAATCGATCGAGATCAGCGGACTGGACGACCCGAAACTTGCCGAGCATGTGCCTGCCGATCTGCTCGGCCAGGTTCGTGAAGAAATCGAAATGGCGCGCGAGCTTCTGCCGGCATTCGACCGGCAGGCCTTTCTGGACGGGACGATGACACCGATCTGGTTCGGCTCGGCCATCAACTCGTTCGGCGTTCGGGAGCTGATGCGCGGGATCGGCGAATTTGGCCCCGAACCTCAGCCACAGTCCGCCGAACCCCGCCAGGTCTCGCCGGACGAAGCGAAGGTCGCCGGGTTCGTCTTCAAGGTTCAGGCCAACATGGACCCCAAGCACCGCGACCGGGTGGCCTTCCTGCGCCTCGCCTCGGGGCATTTCCAGCGGGGCATGAAGCTGACCCACGTGCGCACCAAGAAGCCCATGGCAGTTTCTAACCCCGTGCTGTTCCTCGCGGCGGACCGCGAACTTGCGGAGGAGGCCTGGGCAGGCGACATCATCGGTATCCCGAACCACGGCCAGCTTCGGATCGGCGACACCCTTACCGAGGGCGAGGCGCTTCGCGTCACCGGCATTCCGTCCTTCGCGCCTGAGCTTTTGCAGGGCGTGCGGGCGGGTGACCCGATGAAGGCCAAACACCTCGACAAGGCGCTGATGCAATTTGCCGAAGAAGGCGCGGCGAAGGTCTTCAAGCCGATGATCGGCTCGGGCTTCATCGTCGGCGTCGTGGGCCAGCTTCAATTCGAAGTGCTCGCAAGCAGGATCGAAGGCGAATACGGTCTTCCCGTTCGGTTCGAGCCCTCTCAGTTCACTTCGGCTCGCTGGGTTTCCGGGCCGAAGGACAAGGTCGAGGCTTTCGTCAATTCGAACAAAGGCCATATCGCCCACGACAATGACGGCGATGTCGTCTATCTCACCCGTCTTCAGTGGGACATCGATCGGATCGAACGCGATCACCCCGACCTGACGCTTTCAGCCACGAAGGAAATGATGGTCTGAAGCGATGCTCGCCGCGCCTTTCGGCGCGCCGATCTATGCGGGGCTCTGCCCCGCACCCTGGAGTATTTTCGCCAAAATGATTGGGCGTTAGGAAAGCCTTCAGCACGATCAGCGAAACCGTACCGATGTTTCGCGTTTCCCTTCTTGCGTTTCTTCTTGCGGCGGCCTGTGCGCCGCCGCCGGAAAGCGCGCGCTCAGCACAGACCGGAATTGAACGCCACGCCTCCCGTGTGATCCGGCTCGACACCGGGAGAGGAGCAAGCTTCGATGCCCGTGCGGCGATGGTGCGCGCCGGACGGCAGGAGCGGTGGGTCGTTCTGACCTCGGTCATTCGAAGCGATGGCGACGGCCCGCGGATCGCCGCGGCCTGGTCCAACGGGATACGGCTTGACTATCGGGTGCTCGATCATCGGCGGCGCGCCTGTGATGCGCTCTGGTCAGCGGTTTGCCTTTACGAAGAGAAGGGAGAGATCCGCCTGTCACGCGCCGCATTCGAGGCCGCGGCATCTTCTGGTGGTCTTTACCTGCACCTAAGCGGCTATCGCGGAAGCTATGGCGGGCATATCGAGGGGGCGGCGTTCGCGGAAGTCCTTCGCCGGGCCGGTGCGGCGGCGCAGCCGTCAAAATCCGACGACATTCACTGTCAGCAGATCCTGACAACTTGTGGATAAATCCGGGGGTAGAATCGGGCGTAACCCGAACCCTGATCGCCGCCGCCGCACGACCTTGGAAAGATACGGTTCGGGCGGAAACCGTCTTGCGGACCCGAAGGCCGCACCAACGGATCGGGCGAGAGCACCAAAACATGGTTTGATGCAGCAATTTCTTGGGTGAAAGCTTGCGCCGTCGCTCCTTACTTACTCGCTTCTGTGCCCGTCCAGATTGACCTTGTGGTCACAACCGTGTAGCCACGCGCAATCTGAGGCGGCTTGTGGACAAGTCTGGGCCATCCGGGCCCTGCCTCTCAGCCGACGGGCCATGACAGCGGTCCGTAAACCAACGGACATATATGACAAAATTCTCTGACCTTAAGCTAAGCCCGAAAGTCCTCAAAGCCGTCGAAGAAGCCGGCTACGAAACTCCGACACCGATTCAGTTGGGCGCGATCCCTCCGGCCCTTGAGGGGCGCGACGTTCTTGGCATCGCGCAAACCGGTACGGGCAAGACCGCTTCCTTCACGCTGCCGATGATCACGATGCTGGCGCGAGGCCGGGCCCGGGCCCGCATGCCTCGCAGCCTCGTCCTCGCCCCCACCCGCGAACTCGCGGCACAGGTGGCCGAGAACTTCGACACCTATTCGAAGCACGTGAAACTCACCAAGGCGCTTCTGATCGGCGGTGTAAGCTTCAAGGAGCAGGATGCGCTGATCGACAAGGGCGTTGATGTTCTGATCGCCACGCCGGGGCGACTGCTCGACCATTTCGAACGCGGCAAGCTTCTGCTGACCGGTATCGATATCATGGTGGTGGACGAGGCGGACCGGATGCTCGATATGGGCTTCATCCCGGATATCGAGCGCATCTTCGGCCTGACGCCCTTTACACGTCAGACGCTCTTTTTCTCCGCCACTATGGCACCTGAGATCGAGCGTATCACGAATACCTTCCTGTCCAATCCCGCGCGGATCGAAGTGGCCCGCCAGGCCACCGCGTCGGAGACGATCGAACAACAGGTGGTGATGTTCAAGGGAAGCCGTCGCGACCGGGCCGCGAGCGAAAAACGCCGCCTTCTGCGTGATCTGATCGACCGCGAGGGTGAGACCTGCACCAACGCGATCATCTTCTGCAACCGCAAGACGGATGTGGATATCGTTGCGAAAAGCCTCAAGAAATACGGCTACAACGCCTCGCCGATTCACGGGGATCTCGATCAATCGCAGCGGACGCGAACGCTTGACGGGTTCCGCTCCGGCGACCTTCGGCTTCTGATTGCCTCAGACGTCGCAGCCCGCGGGCTCGACATCCCTGCGGTGAGCCACGTCTTCAATTTCGACGTGCCCGGCCACCCCGAAGACTACGTGCACCGCATCGGACGAACCGGTCGCGCTGGCCGCGAAGGCAAGGCGATCACCATTTGCGCAAGCAGCGACGAAAAGGCGCTGGCAGCGGTTGAGAAACTAATCGCCAAGGATATTCCGAGGACGGACGCCCCGGGCAAGCCGACGTCAGCAGACCAGGACGCGCCTGAGGCGACGATACGGGATGACGCGCCGAAGGGCGGACGAAGCCGCCGGTCGCGTGGGAAGGACGAGCCGCAGGCGCCGGCACAGGCGGAGCCCGCCAAGAAAACCTCTTCCGAGCGGTCAGATGGCCGTCGGGGCCGCCGTGGCGGGGATCGCGGAGGCGACGACAAGGTCGTCGGCATGGGGGATCATATGCCGTCCTTCATCGAAAAGAGCTTCGACGAGCGACTGGCCGGCTGACGGCCTATTCGGTTGTTTCGCGAATAGCACGCGAGAAATCCGTGCCCCTGACGTCCAGAGGCAGCGCCTTTACCCGATCGGCCGCGCCCGCCCGTGCGCGCACGGCTTCAAATCCCTCGCCTTTACCCAGATACCCCTCGCCGTGGAGGAACTCCGCGGCATATCCGGGCAGGAACCACGCCTTGTCATATCCAACCGCCCCCGGAGATACCCGGTTCATCGTCAGTGCCAGAACATTGGCACAGTTGGCGAAGAACGTGTTGTACCAGCGTGGAGTTTCCGCGACTTCAGCGGTCAGCTCCAGCATCGCGGTGAGTACACCCTTTGCGGCCTCGGGCGAGAGAGAAAGCGGGTAGAGGTAAAGCGCGCCATCCCCCGCGAAGACGGTGTCGCGGTACATATCGGCCTCTGTCGCCCAGATCACGGCGTATTCGTAGGAGGGCAGAAGTGCGCCTCGCAAGGCACGGTAGGTTTCATGCGCCTCGCGCCGCGCCTCGACCGAGGCAACGAGGGCCGATCCATCCGTAAATTCGAATGACAGCATCGTGTGGGCCACGGCCTCGTGCCCGGAAAAGGGCTCTACAACGAACCAGACGCGGGCCAGGTCGCGCGGCGCAACGCGACGTTCCACCCATTGCGACTGGATCACAGCGCCATTCGCCTGATGCGAGAAATCTCGAACACCGCTTACACGCCAAACTTCGCCCTTCTGCTCGGCCCGAGCCAGAACGGAATGGTCCAGGGCCCAGCCACGATCGTGGGACGGGGTGACCAGTACCCAGTTCGCGGCGAGCAGGAGGGCTGGCAGACCACAAACGATCAGTGCCAGCCTGATCCGCTTCATCAGCTGACCCGGCTGATTACAACCGTCACCTCGGGCTTTTTCCCGATCTCGTTCTGCGCGGTGTTCCGCACGATCTGACGCAGTTCGCGTTCCATCGCCTCGTCATCCAGAAGGGTCTTAACCCGCGCGCGGTTGACGAATTGCGAGAGGTCTTCTTCAAGGACCTCGACGAGTGCCGCGCGCGATACGCCCGTTTCCGGAAGCCCCTGAAGATCACACCATGGATCGCCCAGAGGCTCGCCCGTATCCTCCACGATCAGTGTCACCGTGACATGTCCGTTCAGAGCCATGCGAATCCTGTCGCGCACAACCCCATCCATCGCGCCAATCTGCACCGACCCGTCGAGATAGGTGCGGCCCGCGTCGATCAGTTCTGCAATCGCCGGCTTTTCCCCAGTCAGATCAAGCATTGTGCCGTTGGGCGCGATGGCTGCGGCATAGCCCCTTTCTTCGGCGATCCGGGCATGTTCTCTCAGATGCCTGTGCTCGCCATGCATCGGGATCACCATTTTGGGCGCGATCAGACCGTGCATCGCCTCAAGATCAGGCCGGTTCGCATGGCCGGAAACATGATAAAGATCGCGGCTATCGTCGACGACATCGACACCCCGTTCACTGAAGTTGTTGATGATCCGAATAACCGATTTCTCGTTGCCGGGGATCGTCTTGGACGAGAAGAGGAACAGATCCCCTTCACTCACCTCGAGCCCCAGATACTTGCCGCGGCTGAGCTGTGCGGACGCCGCGCGCCGTTCCCCCTGGCTTCCCGTCGAGAGCAGCATCAGGTTATCGCGTGGAATGTCCGCCGCCTCTTCCGGCGACACCGTCTTCGGGAAATCGGTGAGAACGCCGGATTCCACCCCTGCCTCGATCATCCGCCGCATCGCACGGCCCAGGAGGCAGATCGAACGCCCTGCCCGTTGCCCGGCCTCGGCCAATGTCTTCACGCGCGCGATGTTGGAAGCGAAGGTTGTCGCGATCACCATGTTCGGCGCAGCCTGAACGAGCTTCTCGATTTCGGGGCCCACGCTGGCCTCCGACCGGCCAGGATGCGTGGAAAAGACATTCGTGGAATCGCAGACCAGTGCCTGAACCCCGTCCTTCGCGATCTCCACGAACATGGCGCGATCGAACGGTTCTCCCACTCCGGGCGTCAGGTCGATCTTGAAATCACCCGAATGCACGATCCGCCCGCCCGGGCTGTCGATCACGAGGGCGGAGCTTTCGGGGATCGAATGGCTGATCGGCGCAAAACCCACCTTGAAGGGCCCCGCCCCCTGTTGGTGGGGCCAGGGGCCCAGCGTTTCCACGATGTCCGGATCGCCCCCCGCCTCCTCAACCTTTCGCCGGGCTATGTTCGAGGTGAAGGCACGCGCATAGATCGGCTTGCCGAGCTTGTGGACGGTGTGGCCGACCGCGCCCACGTGATCTTCATGGGCGTGGGTGATGAATATTGCCTCGATCCGATCCTTCGCGGCAATGAGCCAGTCAAGATCGGCCCAGATCAGATCAACCCCGGGCGATGTCTCCATGTCCGGGAAAGTCACGCCGAGGTCGACGACGATCAGCCGCTCTTCCCCGGGCTTGCCCCAGCCATAGACATAGCAATTCATCCCGATCTCCCCCGCGCCTCCAAGGGGGAGGTAAATCAGCCGCTCGCTGCTCATACCGTCTCGTGTTCCTTATTGTAGCGATGGATCACGGTCAGACCGTGCATCGTCAGATCGCCTTCAATCTCATCAAATAGAACGTCGCCCTGCGAGAACAATGGGGCGAGACCGCCGGTGCCGACGATCTTCATGTCCCTGTCACGCTCCGCCTTGATGCGCGCGCAGCACTCTTTCACAAGGCCCACATAGCCCCAGAATATCCCTGCCTGCATACAGGCCACGGTATTGGTTCCGATCACGCGCTGCGGCTTCGTCACATCGACATGCGGCAACGCGGCCGCCGCCATGTGAATGGCCTCCAGCGAAGTGTTTACCCCCGGGGCGATCAGCCCGCCCACATAGGCCCCGTCATCATCGACCACGTCAAAGGTCGTCGCGGTCCCGAAATCCACGACGATCAGGTTGCCCCCATGCCGGTCGAATGCGCCCGCGGTGTTCACCAGCCGGTCCGGCCCAACCGTCGTCCCCTCATCCACCCTCGGTGCCACAGGCAACAGGCAATCGGGCTTTCCGACGACATAGGGACGCGTATTGAAATACCTGTCGCACAGTACTCGCAGGTTGAACACGACCCGCGGCACGGTGGACGATATAATCACCTCATCAATCGTGACATTCAGGTTCCGCGCCTTCATCAGCGTCGACAGCCACACGTAATACTGGTCCGCCGTTCTCTGATGTTCTGTGGATTGCCGCCAGGTCCCGATAAAGGCCGAGCCATCCCAGACGGAAAATTCGGTATTGGTGTTACCGCAGTCGATACAAAGGAGCATCCGCTGCCCCTCCCCTGTCAGAAATACACATCCGCCGCCGGGATCTTTACCGGCCCTGTGCCTGTGATGAGCACAAGGCGCCCATGTTCGTCCACCGTGTCGAAGATGCCGGTTACCCTCTTGTTGCCGATCTGCGCCGTGATTTCCTCACCCAATCGCGCCGCGCGCTTCAGCCAGTCCTGCCGGATCGTTTCGAAGCCCAGCCGCTCCAGCACCATTTCCTCGGTTGCATAATGGCCCGCGAGAACGGTCAGAAACTCTTCCGCATCCACGTCCTCGCCACTTACATCCTTCACGCAGATCGGCGCGAATGCCGCGTCCTCTTCCGCCGGGGGAGTGTGAACAAGATTTACCCCAATGCCGATGGCGAGCCATTCAACCCGGGTACCGGTGCCGGCACTTTCCAGCAGGATCCCCGCCACCTTGCAATTGTCGAGAAGAACATCGTTAGGCCATTTGCATGACAACCGTTCGCGCGGCACATATAGCGCCAGCGTCTCGAACAGCGCATTGGATGCCAAAAACGAACGAAGCGCAGCCCAGCCAGGCACGCCCCCCGGGCGCATCACCAGTGTTGCTGCGAAGTTGCCCGGCGGATTGGCCCAGGCG
This sequence comes from Ovoidimarina sediminis, assembly GCF_032586175.1. Classification (NCBI taxonomy): domain Bacteria; kingdom Pseudomonadati; phylum Pseudomonadota; class Alphaproteobacteria; order Rhodobacterales; family Roseobacteraceae; genus Ovoidimarina; species Ovoidimarina sediminis. The sequence goes on along the minus strand of NZ_JAWHTE010000025.1, from coordinate 39,816 downwards.
CGCCCACGGCGGCCCCGTGCCTTGGTCTGATGGCGTGCCATGATCCAGGTCGGCCGGCCGAGGTGCGGCGCCTGCCGCGCCGCCTCCGCATTCGTGCTGTCGATCGTCCCGAGGACGATCTTTTCATACCCCCCCGGCCAGAGGTCACTCGACAAGGGTTGCCGCCGCCGCCTCGGCCAGCGCCTCGACCCCGAAGAGGTTTATGACGCCGACCACCATGATCGCCGCCGACACAGCCAGCACGACGCCAAGAACAGGTGACGCGTTGGCGTCGAGCGGATCGCGCTCTTCCCCGAAATACATCAGGTAGACGATGCGGAGATAGTAGAATGCCCCGATCACCGAAGCGATCACTCCGGCAATGGCAAGCCAGGTAAGATCCGCGTCCACGGCCGCCAGAAGCACGTAGTACTTGCCGAAGAAGCCCACGAGCGGCGGCACACCAGCGAGGCTGAAGAGAAGAATCAGCATCGCAAGCGCCCTTCCTGGCGAAGTGCGGGAAAACTGGTTGAGGCTGTCGATATCCGTCACCTGCTGCCCGTCCCGTTCCAGCGTCAGGATGAAGGCGAAGGTGCCCACGTTCATCGTCACGTAGATCGCCATGTATACAAGCATTGCCTGCACGCCGAACGCCGTGCCCGCCGCAAGCCCCATCAGCGCATATCCCATATGAGCGATCGAAGAGTAGGCCATCAGGCGTTTGAGATCTCGCTGACCGATCGCCGCGACGGCCCCGAGGAACATGGACAGAACGGAAAGAAGGGCGAGGATCTGCTGCCAGTCGTCAACGACACCTCCAAATGCGTCATGCACGACCCGCGCGAAGAGCCCCATTGCCGCCACCTTGGGCGCGGTTGCGAAGAAGGCCGTCACGGGTGTCGGTGCGCCCTCGTAGACATCCGGCGTCCACATATGGAACGGCACGGCCGACACCTTGAAGGCAAGCCCGGTGATGATGAAGACAAGCCCGAACAACAGGCCTAGCGGAATTGCCCCGTCACCTGCCGCTTCGACGATCCCCGCGAACTGCGTCGTTCCGGCAAAGCCGTAGGTAAGTGACGCACCGTAGAGCAAGAGGCCCGACGACAGGGCGCCGAGCACGAAGTACTTCAGCCCCGCTTCCGTCGATTTCACGCTGTCCCGCCGAAGCGATGCCACGACATAGAGAGCGAGCGACTGAAGTTCGAGCCCCATGTAAAGCGTGATCAGGTCGCCGGCAGAGACCATGACCATCATGCCCACCGCGGCCAGTGCCACGAGTATCGGGTACTCGAACCTCAGAAGGCCACGGCGTTGCATGTAGCCGTCGGACATGAAAAGGACGACCGCCGCCGACCACAGGATCATGACCTTCGCGAAGCGCGAGAAGGCATCGTTCACGAACATGCCGTCGAAGGCGACCACCGTGCCTCGCCCGTTGACGAGTATCATTGCCCCCAGCACGAACATCGCGGACACGGTCGACCAGAGGATCGGGCGCGCCAGCTTGTCCTGCCCGCCATAGGCGCCGACCATCAACGCGATCATCGCAAAGATGGACAGGATGATCTCCGGAAGGATCGCAGCGAAATCACCAGACATCTCAGTGGGCTCCTTCCGTACCGGCGACCATCACCTCGGATCGCCACTCTGCCTGCGCCGTCGTCACATCGCTCACCAGAGCTTCGACCGAGGGCCCGATCATGTCGGTCACAAGGCTCGGGTAGACGCCGAGCAGGATCGTCATCACCACGAGTGGTGCGAAAATCGCCCGCTCTCGCCCGGACATGTCGGTGATCGACTTCAGGCTTTCCTTGATCAGATCGCCCATCACCACGCGGCGGTAGAGCCAAAGCGCGTAGGCCGCCGACAGGATCACGCCGGTCGCCGCCACCACGGCGATCCAGGTGTTCACCTGGAAGACGCCCATCAGTGTGAGGAATTCGCCGACAAAGCCCGATGTGCCGGGCAGCCCGACATTGGCCATCGTGAACAGCATGAAGATCAGCGCATAAGCCGGCATCCGGTTCACGAGGCCCCCATAGGCGTCGATGTCGCGGGTGTGCATCCTGTCATAGACGACACCCACGCAGAGGAAGAGCGCGCCGGAAATGAAGCCGTGGCTGATCATCTGGAAGATCGCGCCGTCGACACCCTGCTGGTTGACTGCAAAGATGCCCATGGTGACGAACCCCATGTGCGCGACCGACGAATAGGCGATCAGCTTCTTCATATCGGTCTGGGCCAGAGCGACGAGCGATGTATAGACGATCGCAATCGCGCTCATCCACAGCACCAGAGGCGCCAGGATATCGGAGGCCACCGGGAACATCGGCAGGCTGAACCGCAGGAAGCCATAGCCCCCCATCTTCAAAAGGATCGCCGCCAGTACGACAGATCCCGCGGTCGGCGCCTGAACGTGTGCATCTGGCAGCCAGGTGTGCACCGGCCACATTGGCATCTTGACCGCAAAGCTCGCGAAGAAGGCCAGCCACATCAGCGTCTGTGCACCACCGAGAACGTGAATGCCGAGAACCTCGAAGCTTTCCGATCCGAAGTTATGGCTGAGAAGCGCGGGAATGTCGGTCGTGCCCGCATCCACATACATCGCGATCATCGCGACCAGCATCAGAACCGAGCCAAGGAAGGTGTAAAGGAAGAACTTGAAGGAGGCATAGATACGTTCCTTCCCGCCCCAGATTCCTATGATCAGGAACATCGGGATCAGGCCGCCCTCGAAGAAGAGGTAGAACAGCACGAGATCCAGCGCGGCGAAGACGCCCAGCATGAGGGTCTCGAGCACGAGGAAGGCGATCATGTATTCCTTCACCCGGTGCGTCACATCCCAGGCCGACCAGATCGTCAGCGGCATCAGGAACGTGGTGAGCAGGATGAAGGGAAGGCTGATCCCGTCCACGCCCATCTTGTAGGTCAGGCCGAGGATCCACTCGCCCTCTTCCACGAACTGGAACCCGGTATCGTTCGGGTCGAACCCTGCCAGTAGGAAAAGCGAGATGAGGAAAGTCGCCGACGTCACGGTCAGCGCGAGGCGCTTGGCATTGAGTTGCGCGGCCTCATCGTCGCCGCGCAGGAACACGCCAAGGATGATCGCCGCGATCATTGGCAGGAAAGTGACGATGGAAAGCAGGTTGTCCATTACTCGGCCCCCCCGCTGATCGTCATCCAAGTGATCAGCACGACGATGCCAAGGACCATCGCGAAGACATAGGTGAAGATGTAGCCAGACTGCGCCCGGCCCGCGAGCCGGGTGAAGAAGGGCACGATCCCCATCGCAACCCCGTTGATCGATCCGTCGATCACCGCGCCATCGCCGCGTTTCCAGAGGAAGCCACCGAGCCACCGCGCGGGCCGAACGAACAGGAAGTCATAGGCCTCGTCGAAATACCACTTGTTCAGGAGGAAGAGGTAAAGAGGCCTTTGCGCCTCCGCCAGCCGACCGGGAAGATCGGGGCGCCGGATGTACATCTGGAATGCCGTCAGGAAGCCCAGAAGCATGGCGACGAAGGGCGACCAGACGACCCATGCCGGTACGTAATGGGCGTCGTGCAGAACGTGATTGTCGGGATGCATGTAGATCGCACCTTGCCCCGGTTGCGGGGCATCGCCCGCGTCTTCGTCAGCCTCACCGTGCCCCTCGCCCTCGGCCTGCGTCTCTTCGCCGGCCGCAAACGCTGCGCCCAGAACAGCCAGGCTCGCGTGATCCGCCTTCTCCTCGGCGTGCGCGCCCGGAATTCCGAAGAACTTGTGAACCTTCGCTTCATCGCCGAAGAACGGCTTGTACCAGATCATGCCCGCGAATACCGCGCCCAAGGCCAGCACGCCCAGGGGTGCCACCATCGTCATCGGGCTTTCATGGGCATGTTCATGGGTGTGCTTGTCACCCCGCGGCGTGCCGTAGAACGTCAGGAACATCAGCCGCCAGGAGTAGAAGCTAGTGAAGAGGGCCGCGATCACGAGCGCCCAGAAGGCGAAGCTCGCCGCACCGGTGCCGCCCGCGAAGGCGCTTTCGATCACCGCATCCTTCGACACGAACCCCGCAAACCCAAGCGGCACACCGAAGAGCTTGAACAGGACCGCCGGAACCCCGACGCCGGTGATCGCCAGCGTCCCGATCATCATCGCCCAGAAGGTATACGGAAGCTTGTCCTTCAGCCCGCCATAGTTCCGCATGTCCTGCTCGTGATGCATCCCGTGGATGACCGAACCGGCCCCTAGGAACAGCATCGCCTTGAAGAAGGCGTGCGTGAAGAGGTGGAACATCGCCACCGAATAGACGCCCACACCCGCGGCCACGAACATGTAGCCAAGCTGCGAACAGGTCGAATAGGCGATCACGCGCTTGATGTCGTTCTGTACCAGCCCCACGGTCGCCGCGAAGAAGGCGGTGCAGGCCCCGATCACCACGATCAGCGTCTTTGCATCCGGCGCAAACTCGATGATCGGCGACATACGGCAGACGAGGAACACGCCCGCCGTCACCATCGTCGCGGCGTGGATCAGCGCGGAAACCGGCGTCGGCCCTTCCATCGCGTCCGGCAGCCATGTGTGCAGGAAAAGCTGCGCCGATTTCCCCATCGCTCCGACGAACAGAAGAAAGGCCACGAGTTCGGCGGCATTCCACTCGACCCCGATGAAGGAAATCGACGTCTCTGCGATCTCGGGCGCGGCGGCGAAGATATCGCTGAAGTTGATGGAATCGACGAGGAAGAACACCGCGAAGATCCCGAGCGCGAAGCCGAAATCCCCCACCCGGTTGACGATGAAGGCCTTCATCGCCGCGGCGTTTGCGCTTGGCTTGCGGAAGTAGAACCCGATCAGAAGGTAGGAGGCGAGGCCCACACCCTCCCAGCCGAAGAAAAGCTGCACGAGGTTGTCCGCCGTCACCAGCATCAGCATCGCAAAGGTGAAGAACGAGAGGTACGCAAAGAACCGGGGCCGGTAACTCTCCTTCTCCTCGTCGAAATTCGCGTCATGCGCCATGTAGCCGAAGGAATAGAGGTGCACGAGCGCCGAGACGGTGGTGATCACGATCAGCATGATCGCCGTCAGCCGGTCGAGCCGGATCGCCCAGTCGGTCGACAAGCTCCCAGATTCAATCCAGCGAAGGATCTGGATCTGCTGCATCTCGCCATCGAAGGTCAGGAAGACGATCCAGCTGAGGAAACAGGCGAGGAACAACAGGCTCGTCGCCACCCACTGCGCCGCCGTCTCCCCCAGAAACTTCCAGCCGAACCCGCAAATGAGCGCGCCGACGAGGGGGGCGAAAAGGATGATCGTTTCCATGTCGGATCAGCCTTTCATCACATTGACGTCTTCGACGTCGATGGTCCCGCGGTTGCGGAAGAAACAGACGAGGATGGCAAGCCCGATGGCCGCCTCCGCCGCCGCCACCGTCAGTACGAAGAGGGTAAAGACCTGCCCGGCCAGATCCTGCAGGAAGGCCGAAAAGGCGACGAAGTTGATGTTCACCGACAGAAGGATCAGCTCGATCGACATCAGAAGGATGATGATGTTCTTCCGGTTCAGGAAGAGCCCGAAAACCCCGATCACGAACAGCGTCGCCGCCACCGTCAGGTAATGTTCAAGTCCCACCATGGGGTCCCTCTTTCTCTCGTCCTTGCGGGCTCTCGCGGCCCGTTCCAATGTCCCGGCGGCCTAAAGCCCCTGCCCCGGCTTCACGTCTTTCAGTTCCAGCGCCTTGGCCGGATCGCGATACATCTGCGCGAGCACATCCTGCCGCTTGATGTCGGCCCGGTGCCGCAGCGTCAGCACGATCGCCCCGATCATCGCGACCAGAAGGATCAACCCGGCCAGCTGGAACAGCAGGAAATAGCGGTCATACAAAAACTGCCCCAGCGCCTTGGTGTTGTGCACGTCCCCCGGCGTCTCCGCGAAGCGGAGCGCCTGGGCCTCGTCCGAGAATTCCCAGACACCGAAGGCGATCCCGAACTGCATAAGCAGGATCACACCGATCAGCAGGGCGAGCGGCATGTATTTCGCCATCTCCGCCTTCAGTTCGGCGAAATCCACGTCGAGCATCATCACAACGAAAAGGAAAAGAACCGCCACGGCACCCACGTAGACGATGATCAGAAGCATCGCCACGAACTCTGCGCCCAGAAGCACGAAAAGCCCGGCGGAGGACAGGAACGCAAGGATCAGCCACAGGACCGAGTGCACCGGGTTCCGGCTGACCACCGTGAAGAACCCGCCGATGATCGTCGACAGGGCAAAGAGGTAGAATGCAAAGGCCGGTACGGTCATCATGCCGCGTCCCCTTCCGTCTCGTCCATCGCCTCGCGCGCAAGCTCCATCGCTTTCGTCATCGCGGGCACGCCGCCGAACACGCCCACGAGCGCGATCGTTTCGGCGATTTCCTGTTTCGTGGCGCCGGCCTCGATCGCATGGCGCACGGTGATCCTGATCTGCGCCTCGGCCTGAGCGCCGAGGATCGTGAGCCCTGCCAGCGTCAGCAGCATTTTCGTCTTCGCGTCGAGGCCTTCGGGGTTGTAGGTCTTGCCGAAGAAACTCTCCATCAGGTCCTTCGGCATGGTCGGGAACATCGCCTCGAACCCCTTGGGCGTGAAATGCTCAAGCGCCGGATTCATGGCTTTCGCCATTTCCTGGCCCAGCGCCATCATTTCGGCAAAGGAATTCTTCTGCGCCTCGTTCATCTGTAGGGCGCATCCAGTTCGAGGTTTCGCGCAATCTCGGCTTCCCAGCGCTCGCCGTTCTCCAGAAGCTTCTCCTTGGTGTAGAACAGCTCCTCCCGCGTCTCCGTCGCGAACTCGAAATTCGGGCCTTCGACGATCGCATCGACAGGGCAGGCCTCCTGGCAGAACCCGCAATAGATGCACTTCGTCATGTCGATGTCATAGCGTGTCGTCCGCCGCGACCCGTCGGCGCGCGGCTCGGCATCGATGGTGATCGCCTGGGCCGGGCAGATCGCCTCGCACAGCTTGCAGGCAATGCACCGCTCTTCGCCGTTGGGATAACGACGCAACGCATGCTCCCCCCGAAACCGCGGGGAAAGTGGCCCCTTCTCATGGGGGTAGTTCACGGTGGCCTTGGGCGCGAAGAAATACTTCAGGCCCAGCCCAAACCCTTTCACGAAATCCGCGAGAAGGAAGTATTTGCCGGCCCTGTTCCAGTCGATCTGGGTCATGTCAGCCTCCGATCAGATCCCAGCGCGCATAAAGCGTGCCGAAGATCCCGAAATGCGCGAGGAACGAAACGATCACCACCCAGGCGAGCGAGAGCGGCAGGAACACCTTCCACCCGATCCGCATCAGCTGGTCATAGCGGTAGCGCGGGGTGATCGCTTTCACCATCGCGAAAATGAAGAAGAAGAACGCCATCTTGGCGACCATCCAGAGCGCGCCGTCGGGCAGCCCCGGAATGGGCGACAGCCAGCCGCCGAAGAACAGCAAGGACATCAGCGCGCACATAAGGAAAATCGCGATGTACTCGCCCGCCATGAAAAGAAGGAAGGGCGTCGAGGAATATTCCACCTGATACCCTGCCACCAGTTCCGATTCCGCCTCCGGCAAGTCGAAGGGTGGGCGGTTCGTTTCCGCCAGCGCCGAGACGAAGAACAGAACGACCATCGGCAGATGCGGCAGCCAGTACCAGCCGAAGAAATGCCAGCTTGTATCCTGCGCCGCGACGATGTTGCCGAAGTTGAGCGAGCCAGTCGAAATGATGATCCCGATGATGATCAGACCGAGCGAGACCTCATAGGAAATCATCTGCGCCGCTGACCGCAGGCTTCCGAGGAACGGGTATTTCGAGTTCGACGCCCAGCCCCCCATGATGACCCCGTAAACCTCGAGCGACGAGATCGCGAAGACATAAAGGATCGCCACGTTCAGGTCGGCCAGAACCCAGGTTTCGTTGAACGGGATGACTGCCCAGGCGATCATGGCAAGCACGAAGGACGTCATCGGCGCCATCATGAACACGGTCCGGTCGGCCCCCGCCGGGATGACGATTTCCTTGACGACGTATTTCAGCGCATCCGCCACCGTCTGGAGCAGCCCGAAGGCGCCCACGACGTTTGGCCCCCGCCGCATCTGGACAGCTGCCCAGATCTTCCGGTCACCGTAGACGAGGAAGAGGAGGCTGACCATGACGAAACCCAGAACCAGAAGGCACTGCGCTGCGATGATCACCGCGATGCCAAGCGGTGTTGCCAGAAAATCAGCCATAATTCGCGATCACCCCAGCTTCTTCCAGTTCCCTGCAGGCCTCGGCCTGCACGGCTACGTCGAGGATGAAATCCCCGCGCGGCACGTCTTTTGTCACGCTGTAAACCGCATCCGCGCGCCGGATGCCACCCTCTTCGCGCATGGCGGTGCGCACATGTCGCGCGAAATCGAGCCTTTGAAGCATCGCGGCCTCTGCGGCGGCACAGTCTGTAGCCGTACGGATCACCGCCGGATCGGGCACGCCCTCGACAGCAACGACGACCTGAACGATGTTTTCCGCCAGAAACCGTGTTTCTTCGAGGGTTACGCTCACCGGATCCGGCGCGGCCGTGGCACATCCGGATGCAAGCACCGCCGACAAGGCGGCAATCATGCCAGAGTGCCCCATGCCGGGCCTCACTCCGCGGCCAGCTTTGCGGGCTTGCGCGAAGCCGCGAGCGCGGTGAGTTCACCCATCACCTCTGACGCCCGCAGGATCGGGTTCGTCAGGTAATGCTTCTCGATAGCTGGGCCGAAATCGCCCTCACCCACCTCGCCCTGCTCGGGCACTTGCCATTCATTTTCAGGCACCTGGTCGATCTGCTTCAGATGCGGAACATCCGCCACCAGAACCTGCCGCAACTCGGCCAGGCTGTTCCAGGGCTGGGTTGCGCCAAGTTCAGACGAAAGCGCCCGGAGGATCGCCCAGTTCTCTTTCGCCTCACCCGGCGGAAAGCCCGCACGCAGTGCCAGTTGCGGCCGCCCTTCGGTATTGACGAAAAGCCCCTGCTCTTCCGTGTAGGCCGCCCCTGGCAGGATGATATCGGCCCGATGTGCGCCCCGGTCGCCGTGGCTGCCCTGATAGATCACGGTCCGGCCATCCGGCAGGTCGATCTCGTCGACACCCAGCGCATAGATCACGTCCGCGCCATCAAGCGCAGCTTCGATGCCACCGTCTGTCGTGCACCCTGCGTCCATCGCACCGACACGCGACGCAGCAGTATGCAGCACAAGGAACTTCGACTCGGCATCCGCGGCAGTCGCCATCGCCGCCGCCAGAACCGCCGCGCCGTCTTCGCCGCGCAAAGCTCCCTGCCCGACGATCATGACGCCAGGAATCCCGCGCTTGTCCGCATGATCCATCTCAGCCAGGTTCTTCAGGGCCGCTCGACCAGTTCCAAGCTCGATCACGTCATAGGTCAGGTCCGCGGGCTCGCCGATCCGGGCCACTTTCGCGCCCCGGAGCCACGCCTTGCGAATCCGCGCGTTCAACACAGGTGCCTCCTGGCGCGGGTTCGACCCGACGAGGAGGATCATGCCGGCACTCTCGATCTCCTCTATCGTCGCCGTCCCGACATAGGCCGACCGGTTACCTGCAGGCAGCTTCACGCCATCTACGCGGCACTCGACACGTCCGCCCTGCCCTTCGACGAGTTGCTTGAGGGCGAAGGCCGCCTCAACCGGCGCCAAATCCCCCACGAGGCCGGCCACGGTCTTGCCCTTCATCGCATCGGCCGCAGCCGCCAGCGCCTCTGGCCAGCTCACCGGTGTCAGCTTGCCGTCCTTCCGGACATAGGGTTTGTCGAGCCGCTGGCGACGCAGGCCGTCCCAGACATAGCGCGACCGGTCCGACAGCCATTCTTCGTTCACCCCGTCGTGGTTGCGGGGCAGGATGCGCATCACTTCGCGCCCTTTCGTATCGACCCGAATATTCGATCCAAGCGCATCCATCACATCGATCGTCTCGGTCTTCGTCAGTTCCCAGGGCCGCGCGGTAAACGCATAGGGTTTCGAAGTCAGCGCCCCCACCGGGCACAGATCCACAATGTTCCCCTGCATTTCGGAATCGAGCGTCTGGCCGAGATAGCTCGTGATTTCAGCATCTTCGCCCCGGCCGGTCTGGCCAAGCTCGGGCATACCCGCAACCTCGGTGATGAACCGCACGCAGCGCGTGCAGCTGATGCACCGCGTCATCGCGGTTCCGACAAGCGGGCCGAGGTCCATGTTGTCGACCGCCCGTTTCGGCTCCCTGAACCGGGAAAAATCGACACCGTAAGCCATGGCCTGATCCTGCAGATCGCACTCCCCGCCCTGATCGCAGATCGGGCAATCGAGCGGGTGGTTGATGAGAAGAAACTCCATCACCCCTTCCCGCGCCTTTTTCACCATCGGCGAATTCGTCTTCACGACGGGCGGTGCACCGTCCGGCCCGGGCCTGAGGTCACGCACCTGCATCGCACAGCTTGCCGCGGGCTTCGGTGGTCCGCCAACGACCTCGACAAGACACATGCGGCAGTTGCCGGCAATCGACAAACGTTCATGGTAGCAGAACCGGGGAATCTCGATCCCCGCCTGTTCGCAGGCCTGGATCAGCGTCAGCGCCGGATCGACCTCCACTTCGATGTCATCGATAATGATTGTGCGCAGGTCCGACATCGACACCCTCACTGGCTGGCCACACGCCCGGGTGTCGTTCGCCGCCCCGATGCGTTCTGGAGAGTCCTAACCTCTGCAGTCGCAGGATTCCAGCGTCATCGGGCGTGAAAAAGGGCCGCGCTCTGACGGCCCCTTTTGCTTGGTTAAAAGTGTCGCTTACTTGCCCCAGATCAGCCAGTAGAAGGCAACGAGCAGGGAGAAGCCGAAGAACAGCAGGATCGGTGCCGAAATCTCCATCGCAGAAAAGCGATACATGAGAACTTCGAACCGATCACCTAGCGACACTGCGTACTCTCCTAACATGGTTTGCGGTCCGCCCGCCCAATAAGGTATCCGAGAACGGCAAGCACAGCGGCAGACCAGCCGACCGGCTCCCGGACAACGGTTTCAGATGAAGTAATGCGGGAAAAACCACGAAGGCGGTTTTCCGCCTCGCGCGCCGCGAACCGCGGGTCGATCGTTCCAAAGCACATACGTCAAGCCCCCCGAGTGCTTAATCGATGAAGTAACTTAGCAGGGTTTCTGGGAATCGCGAAATTGAACTTACGCGGGGTCACTCGCACGTGATTTCCTAAGCGTTTGAAAAATCGAGATTTCCGCAGGTGGTTGTTCATGATCAAGTGTTCAACCTTGGCCTGTGTCCAATCTAGATTTGGTGTATGAAAAGCTCGGGCAACACATATGATGTAGATCGCCACGGCTTGTGGGGCCAACAAGGCCGCTTTCCGGGGCAAAATCGGCCTGTGGACAGAATTTTCAACAAATTGAAACAATTCGCCGCCACCCCGACCGAGCAAAGCTGCCAAAGAGAAACGATCATGCGCATGCGGCGCGTTCTTGATCTGAACAGGATCCAATGGCGCTGTCGGGGTGCTGTGACGCAGAGGTAAGGTGGCGCGGCGAAGTCATTCAGGGCTTGCTACCGCAGTCACCGAAGGTCGCGTTCCGTAACCTCAGGCCGGCAGCTCAAAAGGCACGACTTGGGTGGCTCACCCCGGCACCGCGATCAGAAGCGCCCCGATGGCGGTACCTTCCTCGATTTCCGCAGTACCGGCGGCGCAGATCATCTCGCTTGAAATCGCGCCTTCAAGCCCGTGTTTCGCCATGAATTTCACCTGCTCGGCGGCGAATTTATCCTGCGATTCCTTCATGCCACCGTCCGGGCGCTCAAGGTCGAACCCATCATCAAGCAATCGCTGAAGGACCGCCCCCGTCATCGCCTGTACCCTGGGTGGATCGAGGCTCAGCGCCTCGCAGGCCCGAGCGATCTGCTGCGCAGTGGTCGAGGCCACCACGGCTTCAACGAAATAATCCGGTGCGGGACGCAATTCGACATCTTTTTCAGGCGCTGCGTCCTGCGCCGCGGCCAGACCTGCCAAAAGGGCGAACCCGATGGCGGGGAACACTCGACTGCATTTCATTGCCCGTCCTCCTCGCCACCTCCTTAGCCGCTGCCTGCCTCAGCCGCCACCCGTAAGCCAGGTCCAGCCAAGGCTGACGACCAATACAAGTGCGAAGATCACGACGAAGAACACCACCCCGGCCAAAAGCATCGACAATCCCCACCCGACGAAGGCACCGGTGAAAAAGCCGCCCAGGGCACCCAATATCCCGCTGGCCCCGTAGCCGAGATAAGCCCCAACTGCCGCGCCGATCAGGATGCCGAGGATTGCAAGCGGGCGACGTAGGAAGCGCGGGGCGTCCGCACCGGCGTCACCGAGATCGTTGAAGAAATCCATTCTCCGCCTCCGCAATAGTTCGGGGTATCGTGTCTGGCCGCACCTCCCGGACAAAGGGGAAATCCGCAGAGACTTCCCCCTGCCAGCCGTCAGGCCGGACGGGCCGCCAGGCAGGACCTATTCCGCGGCCACACCGCAGCCCCGCTCCCGCCAAAGCCGTGCGTCCTTCATATGGGCCCATCCGAAGGCATGGTCGCTGTCGCCATGCACTTTCAGGTGCTCAAGCCGCGTGAGCCCCTCGTCCAGCGCTGGACGATGTCCCTCCGGCACCCACCACATGACGAAGTGCATTGCGCCAAGCACCTCGAACCACTCTTCCCGTCGCTCGTAGAACTGCCGGTGTACGGTATTGAACACGAAGGCTTCCAGTGTCTTCACGCTCTCCCAGACCGTCAGGTTCGCGACGAACCGTGGATCGCCGTCAATCTTGGTGTCGGTGTTCCCCGTTCCCGGCTCGCCCGAGCCCTCCATCATCCAGACGAACCCCGGCATGCGCTTGCCCAGCCCGTTCACCCGGTCAAGCGCCCCCGTAAATTCGGCCACACGGGGGTCATCAGTGTCGGCGACAAGGCGACCGATGTTGAGCTGGGCGAGGTGATATCTGTTCTCACTCATCCAAAGAACACCGCCACAAGTGCCAGAAGCGCCAATCCGATGATGCAGAGCCAGCCGATCCCGTATAGCGCGGATCTGAGCGGCTGAATCTCGGTCTTGATGTGCACTGCCGCCATGAAGATCCGCGATACAAGGAACACCGATGCCAGCAAGTTCACCCAGACAGGCGCTGCGCCTGAGGCGATTGCGGTAAGGGTAGCGGCCAGGAAGGGCGCAGACGTCTCAAGCGCATTCTGAAATGCACGCTCGCGGCGATACACCGGATCCGAATAGTCGCGCTTGGGCCGACCGCAATCGCACCGCACCCGCGCCTTGCCCAAGGTCGAAAGCCCGGACAGGCAGAGAACAAGCAACGCCCAAAGCGCGATCGAGGCGATCGCGTGGCCGCAAAGCGCGCCCATCATCGGATCACTCCGCCGCGACCGCGCTTACACGCCCCGTTTTCTGTGCCTTGATCCGGTCCTCGATCTCGTCGCGGAAGTTCCGGATGAGGCCCTGAATGGGCCAGGCCGCCGCATCGCCAAGCGCACAGATCGTGTGCCCCTCGACCTGCTTGGTGACGTCGAGCAGCATGTCGATCTCCTCGACCTCGGCCTCACCCTTCACCAGCCGATCCATCACCCGCATCATCCAGCCGGTGCCTTCCCGGCAGGGCGTGCACTGGCCGCAGCTTTCGTGCTTGTAGAATTTCGAAAGCCGCCAGATCGCCTTGATGATATCGGTCGACTGATCCATCACGATGACGGCGGCTGTTCCCAGACCCGACCGCTGCTCGCGCAGATAGTCGAAATCCATGATCGCCTCGCGCATGTTCTCGCCGCGGATACACGGTACCGAGGAGCCGCCGGGGATCACCGCCTTCAGGTTCTCCCAGCCGCCCCGGATGCCACCGCAATGCCGCTCGATCAGTTCCTCGAAGCTGATCGACATCGCCTCTTCAACCACGCAAGGGTTGTTCACGTGGCCCGAGATCGCGAAGACCTTCGTCCCGTGATTGTTGGGCCGCCCGAAGGACGAAAACCACTCCGGCCCCCGCCGCAGGATCGTTGGCACGACGGCGATGGATTCGACGTTGTTCACCGTGGTCGGGCAGCCATAGAGCCCCGCGCCCGCCGGGAACGGCGGCTTCATCCGCGGCATGCCCTTCTTGCCTTCGAGGCTCTCGAGAAGCGCGGTTTCCTCGCCACAGATATAGGCCCCGGCGCCGTGGTGCAGGTAAAGGTCGAAATCCCACCCCGATCCGGCCGCGTTCTTCCCCAGCAGCCCCGCATCATAGCATTCGTCGATCGCGTTCTGCAGCGCTTCCTTCTCGCGGATATATTCCCCGCGAATGTAGATGTAGCAGGCATGCGCCCCCATCGCGAAGCTCGCGATCAGGCAGCCTTCGATTAAAGTATGCGGATCGTGCCGCATGATCTCGCGGTCCTTGCAGGTGCCGGGTTCCGACTCGTCGGCATTGACCACGAGGTAGGACGGCCGCCCATCACTTTCTTTCGGCATGAAGGACCACTTGAGACCGGTGGGAAACCCCGCACCGCCCCTGCCGCGAAGGCCCGACTGCTTCATCTTGTCGACAATCGCGTCGCGGCCTTCTGCGATGATCGCGGCAGTGCCATCCCAATGGCCTCGCGACCGTGCGCCCGCAAGCGTCCGATCATGCATCCCGTAGAGGTTTGTGAATATCCGGTCTTCGTCCTTAAGCATCCGCTCTCTCTCACTCGCCGCTGCGGCGGCGCCAGATTTGCCAGGTCACGAACAGGCACCAGACAAATCCCGCGAGTGCAAGCATGTCGAACAAGAAGACATACCGCGCGGGCCAGCCCATCGCGCCGCCAAGCCATTGTGCGACCATCCATAAAACCATTACAGCGGCGATCACCAGTGCGACAAGACGCGCCTGGCGCGCCGTGTGCTCATCTCTCTGATCGTTCTGTGGCATCAGCCACTCCCGCTCTGCGCCCGGGGCAGCGGGCGCGGTCCACAATTCAGGCGCGGCGAGCGATCACCGCGCGGTTCCCTGACGCCGTCCAGGCCTCTTGGGCGGGCCGATGTGGCGCTCAAGCCGAGTGTCAGTAGACGTCGCCGCCCTCAACCTTCTTGGAAAACTCCGTCTCTCCGCCAGAAGCGAGGACCTTGGCCTGTTCGACCCAATCGTCGCGGCTCACCCGGCCTTTGAAGCCTTCGAGGTTCTCGTCGACCCAAGCAACCTCGTCCTCACTCCAGGAGGCGACCTGATCGTAATGGTAGAAGCCCATGCGGTTCAGCATAGCTTCAAGCTTCGGCCCCACACCTTTGATTTTCTTCAGGTCATCCGCGTCGCCGTCGCGGGGCCCGTCGAGCCGTGCGGGCCCGTCACCGCTTGCTACTGCCGGGGCGGCGTCTGCGACAGGTTCAGGCGCGGGCTCCGGTTCGGAGGCTGCTTCGGGTTCGGGGGCAGGCTCCGGCGCCGGCTGAGGAGCGGCAGCGGCCGGTGCGGGGGCTGGTGCGGAAGTCTGAGCAGAGGGTGCGGTGCCAGCGCCCTTCGCCGGCTCCAAATTCGAGTGGAATGCACGGAACAGGAAGATCGCCACGACCAGCCCGAGCAGGGCCGCCATGAAAAACGCCACGTTAAACCCTGCGCCCATGACCAGCATGATCACAAAGGCGGCAAGGGCGATCCCACCCGCCAGCACCCCGACAAGCATCATCGAGTTCTGAGTCTGCTTCGCCATCTTAAGAAGTCTCCCTGTCGTCTTCCGCTGTACGTGCGCGCTTTTGTCGCTTTTAGCGTGTTCTTCCAGGGTTGTCTCTATTCTTCCGCGAGTGTTCGGGCCTGACCGACCCAATCATCACGCGAGACCCTGCCGGAGAAGCCTTCAAGGTTGGAATCCACCCATGCCACCTCGGCTTCCGTCCAGTCGGCGATCTGATCGAAATGATAGACACCGAGGCGGTTGAGAAGTGCTTCAAGCTTTGGGCCGACACCCTTGATTCGCTTGAGATCGTCAGCACCGCACTCGCGCGCCTCGCTCAGCATCTGGGGCTGCTCGCCAGCCTCAGGGGCCACGCTTCCCTCTGCTGGCCGTGCGATCTTCTCTTCCTTGATCTCATCGGGCGGCGGGGCATCGGAACGCGCCATCTCCTTCGCCGCACGCTCCTCGGCATGGCTGGGGGCTGCCTCCGCGCCCTGCCACGGTGCTCGGAGCGGTACTTCCGTGCCGTCGATCCGCTTGATCGTGTCGCCGATGCCCGTCGCCAATGCCACCGAGGCATTCTGCTGCAGCCGTTGGTCACCATGCGCGTCGAGCGAGGTAAGGCCCGACGCAGGCTCGGACGCAAAGCGCCCGTTCTGCGGCCCCGGCACCGGTACGTCACCCCGGCCCATCGCATCGATGATCTCACCAAGGCGATCCGCCGTCAGATCCTCGTAGTAGTCTTTTCCGATCTGCACCATCGGCGCGTTCGCGCAGGCGCCAAGGCATTCCACCTCTTCCCAGCTGAACTTACCGTCATCGGACAGGGCATGGGCCCGCTTCGCAATCTTCGCCTTGCAGACATCGACCAGATCCTCGGCCCCCATGATCATACAGCTTGTCGTCCCGCAGACCTGGATATGCGCCACCGATCCCACCGGCTGAAGCTGGAACATGAAATAGAAGGTCGCGACCTCGAGCGCCCGGATGTAGGCCATGTCGAGCATCGCCGCGACGTGTTCGATCGCAGGGCGGGAAAGCCAACCCTCCTGCTCCTGTGCGCGCCAAAGAAGTGGAATTATCGCGCTGGCCTGCCGGCCTTCCGGATACTTGGTAATCTGCGCTTCAGCCCAGGCCCGGTTCTGGGGCGTGAAGGCGAAGCTTTCCGGCTGTTCGGTATGAAGGCGTCTCAGCATCAGGTGTATCCGTTCAAAGCGATTATGTCGCGAAAGCAATCTACGCAGATGAGTTTGGCATCGAGCTTCTCTTCTGCCTCACCAACCCAGTCTCCTCCAGCGGCCTCATAGCGCGCCTGGCAATAGGCGCACCAGCCGCAGGGTTCGTCTGCTTCCGCGTCGGTCCAAAAAAACGACTGGGGCCGCTTTTCAAAGGCGGCCTTGAGCGCGTGGCCGCAGATGAACGCAGGACCGCGCGGCCCGTGTTGTCCGCAGTCGACGGTGCGTGTCACCGATCAATCTCCCCGAACACCACGTCCATCGTTCCGATGATCGCCGCCACATCGGCAAGCTGGTGCCCCTTCGCGACATAATCCATCGCCTGCAGATGCAGGAACCCCGGAGCCCGGAGTTTCGCGCGATAAGGCCGGTTCGTGCCGTCCGCCACGAGGTAGACCCCGAACTCGCCCTTCGGCGCCTCGACTGCGGCATAAACTTCACCCTCCGGCACGTGGAAGCCTTCGGTGTAAAGCTTGAAGTGATGGATCAGGGCCTCCATCGAGGTCTTCATGTCCTTCCGCGACGGCGGCGTGATCTTCCCGCGGGCCAACACATCGCCTTGCCCTTCCGGCTCCCGAAGCTTGGCGATTGCCTGTTCGATGATCTTCACGCTTTCGCGCATCTCGGCCATGCGCACGAGATAGCGATCATAACAGTCGCCGTTCTTGCCGACAGGCACCTTGAAGTCGAACTCGTCATAGCACTCGTATGGCTGGGAACGCCGAAGATCCCAGGCAAGGCCCGAACCACGAACCATCACGCCCGAAAAACCCCAGTTCTGTATGTCTTCTTCGGTGATGACACCGATATCTGCGTTCCGCTGCTTGAAGATCCGGTTCTCGGTCAAGAGCCCATCGATATCGTCGAGGACGGCGGGAAACTCCGCGGCCCAGGTTTCGATGTCGTCGATCAGGTCGGGTGGCAGATCCTGGTGAACGCCGCCGGGGCGGAAATACGCGGCGTGAAGCCGCGCGCCGCACGCCCGCTCGTAGAAGATCATGAGCTTCTCGCGCTCTTCGAACCCCCAGAGCGGCGGCGTCAGAGCGCCCACGTCCATCGCCTGCGTCGTGACGTTCAGAAGATGGTTCAGGACGCGCCCGATTTCGGAATACAGAACACGGATCAGGCTCGCCCGGCGCGGCACCTCGGTACCCGTGAGTTTTTCGATGGCGAGGCACCAGGCATGCTCCTGGTTCATCGGCGCCACGTAATCCAGCCGGTCGAAATAGGGCAGGTTCTGAAGGTAGGTCCGGCTTTCCATCAGCTTTTCGGTACCCCGATGGAGGAGCCCGATGTGTGGATCGCACCGCTCGACGATTTCGCCGTCAAGCTCCAGCACGAGTCTGAGCACGCCATGCGCCGCCGGGTGCTGCGGCCCGAAGTTGATATTGAAATTCCGGATCTTCTGTTCGCCGGTCAGGGCGTCATCGAAATTGCCGTCCATCACACTTTCTCCAATCCGGTCCATGTGGCCGGCAGGCGGCCCATGATCTCTTCGACCGCATCGTATTGCGGTTGAAGGAAATCGCGCATCCGCGCGTGCTGTTCATCCGTGCGCTTGAGGTCTGCGCCAAGCATGATCGTCCGCTCCTGCGGCGGAGTTTGTCGCTCGATGCCAAGGAAATCACAGATCCTGTGGGCTGCCGGGCCTTCGATCAGTTCCTCATAGAACAGCACAAGCCGCTGCTGTTCCGGCACGGCTTCCAGAAGGTTCGTTAGCGTCATGTGATAATCCCCGCGCGCAACGATCGCAGGTTCATGCCCAGCAAGAGCCGAAGACAGCAACGCCTCCGCCGCCTCCGCCGTAACGATGCCTCTCGGGCTCTGCCGCCCCGCAATCATTCGGATATGGCTCCACAGCCGGTCAACCGGATCACGAAGGAGATAGAGGAACATCGAGCCCTCGATCATCGCCATATGACGCAGGCGGTTCCGGGATAGAAGCGCGTAGGCCGGCGTGATGTCGCCGACCACCCGTGCGTCGCCCGCTCCCTTTTCGAGGTAGTCGATGTAGCTCAGGACATTCTCGGGCTGCCGGAACAGATCGCGAAGTTCGGAGATCGCCGACTGAACGTGCAGCTGCGCGCTGTTTGCCCGTGCCCGATCCGCCTGCTGCGTCAGCGCCTTCACCTTCGCCGATGGGCTTCCCAAATCGAACGTGTCGAAATAGTGCAGCTCTTTGACGGCCCGAAAATGGCATTCCGGATGCCTCTGCAGCCATTGATAGAGCCAGCTCGACCCGGCCTTCGCAGCCCCCATACCGAAGAGGATCACAGGCGCCATTACGCCTCCCTCCAATCACGGAACGCGACGATCCAAAGCAGGACGAGCGCGCCGATCCACGTCGCCCCGATCAGCGATATCCAGGGGTTCAGGCCCACCCGGGGCAGAATGCGCGAGAAGGGATAGGAAACCAGCGCCGCCCCGATAAGAAACGAAATGACTGTGCCCAGCGCCATGCCTCAGCCTGCCTTCTCATCGGTCTTTTCGTCGCCTGGAAGCACGTATTCGGCACCCTCCCACGGGCTCATGAAATCGAACTGCCGGTACTCCTGCACAAGGCTTACCGGCTCGTAGACCACGCGCTTCTGCGCCTCGTCGTACCGAACCTCGGTATATCCAGTTGTCGGGAAATCCTTGCGCAAGGGATGACCGCGAAACCCGTAATCGGTGAGGATCCGCCGCAGGTCGGGATGGCCGGTAAACAGGATCCCGAACATGTCGAACACTTCGCGCTCGAACCAATTCGCGGACGGGTGCACCTCGATGATCGATGGCAGCATGTCGTCTTCCCGCACCGCCACCTTCAGGCGAACCCGCTGGTTCTGGTACATCGACAGGAAGTGATAGACCACGTCGAACCGCGCCTCGCGCTCGGGATGATCGACGGCAGTGATATCGATCAGCGTCGAGAAACGGCAATTCCGGTCGCTTCTCAGGAAATCGACGAAGCTTGTAATCGAGGCCTGCGTCACCTCCATCGTCAGTTCGCCATGCGCCACGGTCCAGGACAGGACGCAATCGGGCCGTTTTGCCTCGATATGCGTGCCAAGTTCTTCAAGCGCCTCGGACATCGCCGGTCCCCTCGTCGTCAGATGGTTATCGCGTGATCGTCCCGGTGCGACGGATCTTCCGCTGAAGCTGCATGATGCCGTAGAGCAGCGCCTCCGCCGTCGGCGGGCAGCCCGGCACATATACATCGACGGGCACGATCCGGTCGCAGCCCCGAACCACCGAATAGCTGTAGTGGTAATAGCCCCCGCCATTGGCGCAGGAACCCATGGAAATGACGTAGCGCGGCTCAGGCATCTGGTCATAGACCTTGCGTAGCGCGGGGGCCATCTTGTTGGTCAGCGTCCCTGCCACGATCATCAGATCCGACTGGCGTGGCGAGGCGCGTGGCGCCGTACCGAACCGCTCCAGGTCATAGCGCGGCATTGACGTGTGCATCATCTCAACCGCGCAGCAGGCTAGCCCGAAAGTCATCCAGTGCAGCGATCCAGTGCGCGCCCAGTTGATGATGTCCTCGGTCGAAGTGACAAGAAACCCCTTGTCCTGAAGTTCCCGGTTCAGCTCTTGCGTCGCGACCTCCCGGTCTGCGCCGGCATCGTTGACGGTGGTGCTCATTCCCATTCAAGGGCCCCCTTCTTCCACTCGTAGGCAAAGCCCACGGTCAGAACCGTCAGGAAAATCATCATCGACCAGAATGCGAGGTCCGTCATTCCCCCAAAGGCCACCGCCCACGGAAACAGAAACGCGATTTCAAGGTCGAAGATGATGAAGAGGATCGACACGAGGTAGAACCGCACGTCGAACTTCATCCGCGCATCATCGAACGCGTTGAAACCGCATTCATAGGCCGAAACCTTCTCGGGGTCCGGGTCCCGCGGCGCGGCCACCGCAGCAGCAAGGATCAGGACCAGACCGAGGGCAATCGCTATCCCCAGAAAGATCAGGATCGGCAGGTATTCCCGCAAGAGCTCATCCATACGACCGGCTCCTTCCCCGAAGCGTCTAGCGCGCCTCGTTTTCGTTGGCTGTCATCTACCTACCTTTGGGCGTGTGGGGGGTCAATGCAGGTGCGGCAATCGCACCAGAATGGCCCCTGTGTCGGCCACTCCGGCCGGCACATCGAGGCTTCCCCAAAGTCATCGCGACAGGGCACCTGCACCGTGGTATAGCGATCGCCGTATCAGTGCGGTCCCACAGGGAATTCGCCTAAAACGCGGGTCGAATCGCCATCGAAATGCATGACATCTCCACACAGGGGGGCGCGACGGGTAGCGTGGCCGAGCTTCTCGGCCAAGCAGTGGAACAGTCGCCATCCGCGCTTTTGCTCTTCCGGCCCGATGAACGGCTGACACTTCTGTGGCGAAATCCAGCACATGCCCGCATGTCCGCATCCGAAGAGTTCGACATCACCGGCCAGGGGATGTTCGAGGCCTTCCCGCCCAGCGAAGACGCCGACGGCCGCGCCGCGATGCAGGCGATCCGCGACTCGGTCGTCAGGATCGTCAAAAGCGGAAAACCCGAACAAATCGGCCCCTACCGCTATGATCTGAGTACAGGCGACGGCCGCTTCGTAGAACATCACTGGCTGATCCGCATGTCCCCCGTCAGCGTGAACGGCGAGGTCGCGGCGATCCTGCAACTCGGCCAGGATGTCACCCAGTCCGTGCTTGATGCCCGCCTTGCCGACTCGCTGAAACGCGCCGCGAGTTCGACCGCCGCAGTTAGCTATTTCAGCTATGATCCCGAAACCGATCGGTTTGTCCGCAGCCCCGCAGTGGATGCGATGTTCGGGTTCGTAGAGGGAGAGGCAGGGGATTGCGCCGCGCCGTTCTTCGCACGCGTGTCCCCGGACGATCTGCCCGGTGTTCACGCCGAAGTGGAGCGGGTCTTCGGCGCGCCGCGCGGCGAGATTGCAGCCTTCGACTACCGCGTGGCGCACGCTGATGGCAGCGAACGCTTCATTCGCGTGCGGGCCGAGGTGGCCACCGACCCGGATGACCGCAGGGAAAAGCTTGTGGGTTCTTTCGTCGACATCACAGATGTCGAGATGAATCGCCGTGCACTCGAGCGCGAAGTCGCCTTCCGGGAGGCGCTGATCAAGGAAGCCAATCACCGGATAAAAAACAGCCTTGCGATCTCGCTCTCGATGCTGCGGATGGAGCGGCGGTCATTGGAAGACATCGGCGATGAGGCCTCTGCCGGGGCCGCAGACGCGCTTGCCGGGCTGGAAACACGGATCGGAGCGATTTCTAGGGCCCACGGTCTCATGCAGTTGGCCCCCGACGGCATCGACGTGTCTCTGCACGCGATGCTCACGCAACTCACACAGCAGACAATATCGGTCGCCGGCATGTCCGACGAAGATCTACACCTCGACATCGCGGGCGAAGACGTCCAACTCGACAGTGACCGGGCGACGAGCCTTGCCCTGATCCTGAACGAGCTTCTGACCAACTCCATGAAATATGGGCTGGACGAAAGCGGCAGGGCCGAGATCCGCATCAGCGCGAAAACCGAGGCCGACGCAGTGAACATCGCCGTCAGCAACATTATCGAAACCGATCAGCCGATTCAGCCCATCCCCTCGACACGGCTTGGCGCCACGCTGGTGGAGCAGGTGGCCTCCGATCTGGGGGCGGACGTCGAAGTCGACGCGGGCGAAACACATTACACGACACGCGTCTGGCTGCCGCTTTAGGCGCGAGGCACTAGCCGGACCACCCAAATTCTTCGCGAATATCTGCCGCGACGCCCGAAGCCGCCACTTGCTTCACCGTATGTCTCAGAAACTTCGCGGCCCGTGGGGGCAAATGTTCCAATGCCTGCTTCTCGGGCTGCGCTTGCACCGCCAGTAACAATGCCAGTGCGTGGGCGCGAGTTGGCTGGGTCATGTAGCCCTGCCACCCCATCACTTCCGCACCGGCCAGTTTCAGCACCCCAAGGCCGGATGTGATCACATGCAGATCCGTGGCCAGTTCCTCCGCCTCCGGGCCACCGGGCGGGTGGCTCGCTTGGCTATGCAGAACGTGATGCATCAATTCGTGCGCCAGCGTCGAGATCAGCGGCAGTGGACGTTTGACCAGTTCGGGATCATAGCGGATCACACCGCTGTTTCCATCCGATTGCCACGTGCCGGCCGTTGCCGACGACGCATTGTAATCCAGTCGACAATCGCCGGAGAGCAAATCGAGCGGAACA
The DNA here is from genome assembly GCF_032586175.1 of Ovoidimarina sediminis. Lineage (NCBI taxonomy): Bacteria > Pseudomonadati > Pseudomonadota > Alphaproteobacteria > Rhodobacterales > Roseobacteraceae > Ovoidimarina > Ovoidimarina sediminis. Next base: position 16,723 of record NZ_JAWHTE010000025.1, on the reverse strand, counting down.
AGCGAAATCGACGCCCCTTGAAGGCCGAGATGCCGCTTCAGATCATCGAGCACGGCCTCCACGACCTCGTGGCTCTCCCCCTTCGGTGCGGAAAAGAACGCGGGCGTCGGCAGCAACAGTGGCGTATCCGGCCGCAGGATCCCTGTCTCGGCGGCCCCCAGAGACGTTTTCTTCGATCCAGCCCTGCAAGTCCTCCGAAACCGGGTAGCGGCCGAAGATCATTTGACTGGGGTTACCCAGGCCGCAGGGCGCTTTTCGAAAAAGGCCGCAACGCCTTCTCGTGCTTCTTCCGTCTCCCAGCGTGCCACAAGACGCCTGATCGTATCGTCGATTATCTCGGGGCTCACCCCACCACCACAGGCACGCGCCAGGGCCTTTGCTGCAGCAATCGCTCCGGGCGCACAGGCAAGATACGGCGCCACTTCCGCCTCCACCGCGGCGTCAAGATCTCCGCCTGCCACCGCCTTCGCGATCACACCCAGCGTCACGGCCTCTTCGGCATCGAACAGCCGAGACGACATGAACACGCGTCGCGCCATCGCTTCCCCCAGGCGGGCGATGACATGCGGTCCGATCGTCGCCGGAATGAGGCCCAGCTTCGTCTCGGTCAGCCCGAACCGTGCACCGGCAACCCCGATCGACACATCGCAGATGCAGGCCAGCCCGACGCCACCTCCGAACGCATTCCCATGCACCCGGCCGATCACCGGCTTCGGCAAACTGTTCAGGGCTTCGAGCATTTCCGCGAGCTTTCGCGCCTCGCGCCCCCGGTCCGCCGCGCTTGCATCCATCTGCGCCTGCATCCATCTCAGGTCGCCTCCGGCGCAGAAGCTCTTGCCCTCCCCTGCCAGCACCACGACCCGCACATCGGGATCCGAGCCAAGCCGGTCCGCCGCCCCGTGCAGGGCCGCGATCAATTCGGCATTGAGCGCGTTGTGCTTCTCGGCACGCGTCATCCAAAGCGTTGCCACCCCGCGCGCATCCGTTTCCACCCTGATCACGTCACCTGGCATTCAGGCCTCCGCCGATTTTCTCGCGGGCTTTGCATCATTCGCTCCGTATGTTTCGCGCCATGCCGGCTGCACGGGACACAATCTCGGGATTGAGCCCCGTCTCCCAGCCTCGCGCATCGAGCCAGCCAAGCACCACTTCCGTCGCCACATTCCCTGCCGCGCCGGGTGCGTATGGACACCCGCCCAGTCCGCCCACGGCCGCATCGAAAACCCTGAGCCCGTGTTCCAGAGACACCTCGATATTGTCGAGCGCCCGCCCGCCGGTATCGTGGTAATGGCCGGCGAGCCGTTCGGCTGGCACAATCTCGCGAACGGCTTCGAGCATCGCCGAAATCGTCTCAGGCACGCCGCGTCCAATCGTATCACCCAGCGAAATCTCGTAGCAGCCCATTCTGTCGAGGGCTTCGACAACGCGGGCGACGTCGTCGGGGTCTATAGGCCCGTCAAACGGACAATCCGTGACGCATGAGACATATCCGCGAACGGGCAGATTCCGAACATCCGCAGCCTCGCAGACCGGCAAGAACCGCTCCAGGCTTTCAGAAATCGAACAATTGAGGTTCGCGCGGCTGAATCCCTCGCTCGCGCTCGCGAATATCGCAATCTCGTCGGCGCCAGCCTCGATCGCGCGCTCGAACCCGCGCATGTTCGGGGTGAGTGCGGCATAGCTCACGCCGTCCGCCCGTCGGATTCCGGCGAGAACCTCGGCCCCGTCCGCCATCTGAGGAACCCATTTCGGAGACACGAAACTCGCAACCTCGATCCGACGGAACCCGGCCCCGCTCAGGCAATCGATCAGCGAGATCTTTTCTGCAGACGGGATCATTCGTGCTTCGTTCTGAAGCCCGTCCCGCGGACCGACCTCGAAGATCTCAACCGCGCGGGTCATCCCACGCCTCGTAGAAATCGCGCCTGTAGAGCCGTTCTGCATCCTCCGGTGGAAGGGATGCTTGAAAACCGGGACGCTCTGTAATCCGTTCGAACCACGCCGCCGCTTCGGGGAAGTCATCGAGTTTGTAGAAATGCCGCGCCATGTAAACGGCCTGTCCCACTGCCACGTCGGCCGCCGAAAACCCGCTCGTCAGCAGGTAGTCGCGGTTCTCAACCGGCGTCGACAGCCGACCTTCGATCGCCGCCAGACACTTGCCCACCCGCGCAGCCTCAAGCTTCATCACGATCGGGCTTCGCATATGGTCTTCGTACAGCGCTACGTGCTGTTGGGTCAGCGCAGCGGTATGCTGGCTCAACGTCTCGGCAAAATGCACCCAGACCAACCAGTCCTGCCGGTCAGGATCCCCGGTTTCACGGCCCAGTCCCGCCTCGGGGAAGCGTTCGCACAAGATTTCGATCATCGCGCCCGATTCCCAGATCACGTCGCCGTCCATTTCAAGCGCAGGCACACGGCCAACGGGATGAAGCGAAAGATAGGCGTCGGATCTCAGCGTCTTGTCGAAGGGATGCACGACCACCTCGAACGGGCAGCCGATCTCGTGAAGAAGCCAGAGCACCCGCATTGATCGGGTCTGGTGGGCATGGTGAAGCCGTATCATGTCTCAGTCTCCAACCGGATCAGGGCCGCGCCCGCCTCGACCTGCGCGCCAGGGTTCACAAGCACCTCGGCCACCACCCCGTCACGCGCCGCCGTCAAGGCATGCTCCATTTTCATCGCCTCGAGCACGGCAAGCCGCATGCCCTTTTCCACTGCCGCACCCGGCTCTGCGAAGACCGCCTTCACCTGGCCGGGCATCGGCGCCTCTATCACATCTCCCGACATCCCCGCGGCCCCGCCGCGGGCCAGGGGATCTGGGATCTGGAAGTGATAGTTGTTGCCCCAGAAGACGCTGACATTGCCGCCATTACATACGATAGACGCGGGCACCGGCACACCGTCCACGGCCCAGCGGCCGCCCTGCCAGTCAAACCGATGCGTCGTATCGGAGATTTCGGCCTCGCGCGCAGTGCCCGAAAGGCATCGGACCCTCACGGTGCGTTCCGTCTCACCCGAGGCGATGCGCGTCTCCCGCCACTGTGGAGCCCAAAGGCTGAAACCTTCCAGTGCATCGCCTGGCGCACTCAGCCCAAGCGCACCGAGCGCCGCGAGAGACCAGCTTCGCGTGCAGGGCTGGGGTGGATCAGCCAATGCATCAAGGTCACGCGCGATCAGCCCGGTATCCACATCGCCCGCTGCGAACCCTTGGTGCAACGCCAGCTTCCGCAGGAACGCTAGGTTTGTCACCGATCCGGCAACTTCCGTCCCCGCCAATGCCCGCTCCAATGCACGCAAGGCGACGGATCGCGTAGCCCCGTGCACGATGATCTTCGCGATCATCGGGTCGTACCACGGGCTGATGGCATCACCCGCACGCACACCGCTATCGGCGCGTACACCGTACGGAAACGCCAGATGCCAAAGCCGGCCCGTCGCTGGCAGGAACCCGGCCGGCACATCCTCGGCATAGAGCCGCGCCTCGAAGGCATGGCCCGAAATGGACAGATCCTCCTGACCCGCTGGCAGAGCCTCACCAGCAGCAACCCGCAACTGCCATTCCACGAGATCGACGCCGGTGATCGCCTCGGTGACAGGGTGCTCGACCTGAAGCCGTGTGTTCATTTCCATGAACCAGAACCCGTCGGGGCGAAGGCCATGGGCGCCGTCCACGATGAACTCGACCGTACCTGCGCCCCGGTACCCGATCGCCTCTGCCGCCCGCACTGCAGCTTCGCCCATGGCGGCACGCATTTCGGCAGTCATTCCAGGCGCCGGCGCCTCCTCGATCACCTTCTGATGACGCCGTTGCAGGGAACAATCGCGTTCGAAGAGATGCACCGCACGGGTGCCGTCGCCGAAGACCTGAACCTCGATATGCCGCGGTTTTTCAACGTATTTCTCGATCAGCACGGCATCATTCCCGAATGCGCCCGCGGCCTCGCGGCGCGCACTCTCAAGCGCATCCGCGAACCCGGCCGGATCGTCGACGCGGCGCATGCCCTTGCCGCCGCCGCCCGCCACGGCCTTGATCAGCACCGGATAGCCGATCTGCGCGGCAGCACCGGCCAGGTATTCGGGATCCTGCTCCGCCCCGTGATATCCCGGCACCACGGGGACGCCCGCCTGCTCCATCAGTGCCTTTGCAGCATCCTTAAGCCCCATTGCCCGGATCCCCGTGGCAGACGGGCCGATGAAGGTAAGCCCAGCGGCCTCGACGGCCTCCACGAAATCGGGATTCTCCGACAGGAAGCCATAGCCGGGATGGATAGCTTCGGCACCGGCCTGGTTGGCAGCGCGTATAATGGCGTCACCGCGCAAGTAGCTATCCGATGGTTGCGGCCCGCCGATATGCACGGCCGTATCCGCCATCTCCACATGAAGCGCCGCACGGTCGGCATCAGAAAAGACGGCCACCGTCCCCACCCCCATCCGGCGGCAGGTCTTGATCACGCGGCAGGCAATCTCTCCCCGGTTCGCAATCAGGATCCGTTTGAACATCAGAACGTTTTCGCTCCCACATCGCGACTATGCATTCGCGAATTCCTCGACCATCCGGAACCGCTCACAGATAAGTTCCATGTCGTCCGATCATCCCCCGTTCCGTTCGAAATACATGCGGTGATCGCGGCTCCAGCCGTCCAGGCTGTCATTCTCCCCTTCGGCCAGCGCGAAGGCTTCCTCGACCTCCGAAAACCGGCAGATCCTGACTACCAGTGTCTCGATCGCCAAGGCGGGCGAGCCGCCCCATTCCAGCGCGATGTCGCGCCGGCCCACGACGGGTATCGGCTCCCCACCCTCGCCGAAATCCCGCAACGCTCCGCAGGTCGCGGTCTTCTTCCCGGAGTGGACAAGACTCAAAAGCCAGTCGCTTAGTCTTTCGCTCTCTCCGAAGGTGAAGGTCGCAGAACCCGGGTATCTTTGCTGAACGTCCGAAAGCTGTGCCATCGTCATCGCCACTCCTACATCCGGAACACGCCGAACCGGGTCTCCCCGATTCCGGCATTCAGCGCCGCACGCAGGCTCAGGAACAGCACCTCGCGGCTTTTTCTCGGATCGATCACGCCGTCATCCCAAAGCCGCGCTGATGCGTAAAGGGGATGTGACTGACGTTCGAACTGTTCGATCGTGGGCCGTTTGAACGCCTCTTCCTCCTCGGCGCTCCAGTCGCCGCCCGACCGCTCGATCGCGTCACGCTTCACCGTCGCCAGAACCCCTGCAGCCTGCGGGCCGCCCATAACCGAGATCCGGCTGTTCGGCCACGTCCAGAGGAACCGCGGTTGATACGCCCGCCCCGCCATACCGTAATTCCCCGCGCCGAAAGAGCCTCCCACGATCATCGTCACTTTTGGCACAGCCGTGGTCGCGACAGCCGTAACCATCTTCGCACCGTGCCGCGCGATTCCTTCGTTCTCGTACTTTCGGCCCACCATGAAGCCGGTGATGTTCTGCAGGAAAATCAATGGAATACGCCGCTGAGAACAAAGCTCGACGAAATGCGCACCCTTCTGCGCGCTTTCGGAAAACAGAACCCCGTTATTCGCGATGATACCCACCGGGCAGCCCATGACGTGGGCGAACCCGCAAACGAGCGTCTCACCAAACCGCGCCTTAAATTCGTCGAAGCGTGAGCCGTCAACAAGGCGCGCAATCACCTCGCGAATGTCGTAGGGTGTGCGGAGGTCGGCCGGAACGACGGAGAGAAGCTCATCCGGGTCGTAGGCGGGTGGTTCTGGCATCTGCCACTCAACGCTCCGCGGTATGGTACGATTCAGCCCGGCCACCGCCTGCCGCGCGAGCGCCAGCGCATGGGCGTCGTCCTCGGCCAGGTAATCCGCGACGCCCGAGAGACGCGTATGCACATCTCCGCCGCCCAGTTCCTCGGCACTCACCACCTCGCCTGTCGCCGCCTTTACCAGTGGTGGCCCGGCGAGGAAGATCGTTCCCTGTTCCTTCACGATTATGGTCACGTCCGACATCGCCGGCACATAGGCACCGCCCGCAGTGCAGGAGCCCATGACCGCCGCGATCTGCGGAATGCCCTTCGCGCTCATCCGCGCCTGATTAAAGAAGATCCGCCCGAAATGATCGCGGTCGGGAAACACCTCGTCCTGGTTCGGCAGGTTCGCGCCGCCCGAGTCGACGAGGTAGACGCAGGGCAGATGGCATTCCTCGGCGATCTCCTGCGCGCGAAGATGCTTCTTGACGGTCATGGGATAGTAGGTGCCGCCCTTCACTGTGGCATCGTTCGCCAGAATCATCACATCCCGGCCGGCAACCCGGCCCACCCCGGCAATCGCACCGGCCGCGGGCGCATCTCCCCCGTACATTCCATGCGCCGCCGTTGCCCCGACCTCCAGGAAAGGCGCACCGGGATCGAGAAGGTTCGCCACCCGGTCCCGGGGCAGCATCTTTCCGCGGGACACATGGCGTTCCCGCGCCCGCGCACCGCCGCCTGCTGCGGCAAGCGCGGCTGCCTCCTCAACAACCTTCAGCGCCTCGAGATGCGCCGCCCGGTTCGACCGGGCCTCGTCCGATCCGGCCATGAATTGCGAGACGATCCGGCTCAAGAGTCCCCCTCCCGATGCTTAACAATCTCACCCCGAACGATACCCTCGTTCACTGTCAGCCATCGTTCGCGATAGGCGTGCCGCGAAGCCTGGGCCACGTCGTTCTGAAAGGCTGCGTTCACCCCTGCCCCGATCGCCGCGCCGACCAGCGGGGCAAGCTGCGCGACCTTTCTGGTCGAGAGGTTCACGCCGAGCACCCGCGCCACGCGGTGCGCCGTCGCCTGTGCGCCGGCGGTCTGCCCGGTCAGCTTGACGATCCGGCCCCATGTCTCGGTCGGAAGCTGGCTTCTGTCTTCCGCAAGCCGCTGCAGGGCCGTCTGTTTCTCCTCCACCGAATTCGCACCGGCGAGTTGAAGGATATCGAGTATGAACACCCGTTCCTCAACGCCATCACCCCCAAAACCGTAACAAAGGCCCGTCAGCCGCGCGGTGCGAAGAGCGAGGGTGATCGTCGCGGGCACATCGACGGCAAGCCCGATCGCCCCGAACGCACCGGCGGCGCCACCCCCCGTCACGGCATAGCCCAGGGCCCAGCGCCGAATTTCGGCGGCAGCATCCTCGCAAGCCTGAAGATCGCTGAAATCATGGGTGATCGCCGCCCTGCGGATCGAGGCGCTTGCCGCCCAGTCCGCGCCTCGCAGCACCGCTTCGATCGCCTCCGCAGGGATCAGCCTGCTTGTCAGCATCGACACGGGCTTGGCCACCATGCGGATCGCTCGCGGCAGGGCCGAAGGCGGCGCGCTCCGGTAGGCGTCCTGCTCTGCAAGCAGGCGATCGATCAGGGCCTCGTCGGTCATCGCATCACCGCTCCTCGAACTCGGCCAGCCTTGCTTCAAGCCGCAAGGCCTGCCGCCCGGTTTCCTGCATCAGGCACGCCGCCGTGGCTGGGCCCTGCCCGGTGCCGCCGCCCCACTGTGCCCGCTCATAATGGCAGGCCGCATCCCGAAACGGGATCCAGGCCCTTTGCATCTCACGAAGCGGTGCCACGGTCGGCGGCACGGTGGCCCCGATCCGGCGCATCTCCTCTTCCGCAGCCGCCTCCCGAACCAGCAGTGCCTGATAGGCGGCGTTGAGCCGCGCGTCCCAGACCTGCCGTTCGGCATCAAAGCAAAAGCCCATGCCTACGGTTGTGTAGCCATCCGGTGTGTCTATGCAGACATCTGCTGCGCGCCCGATGCACTCTTCACTACCCCCAGCATCAAGGCACGCAAGCGTCGGCTCCTGCGAAAAGGTCAGATCCTGCGCATTGGCCGGAATTGCCATAAAGGCGAACGCTGCAAGAAAAAGCGCGATGCGAAGCGGAAAGCGCACCGGTCGTCTCATGCCTGCCATATGGATATTCGGCGCCATTGCGTGGCCTTTCTCGCCCCAGGCTCAGCCCATGGTGGACATGAGCTCCCGCCCGATCAACATCCGCCGGATCTCGCTTGTTCCGGCGCCGATCTCCATCAGCTTGGCGTCGCGGAACATGCGTGCCACCGGCGCATCGGCAAGAAAACCCGCACCACCCATCGCCTGAACAGCCTGATGCGCCACCTTCATGCCCTCTTCAGAGGCATAAAGGACGCAGGCTGCCGCATCCTGCCGCGTCACCTCACCCCTGTCGCAAGCCTTTGCCACTTCGTAGGCATAAGCGCGTGCCGTACCGAGCGCGGTGTACATATCCGCGATTTTCCCCTGCATGAGCTGAAAATCCCCGATCGGTTTACCGAACTGCTTGCGCTCGCGCATGTACGGCATCACCTCATCGAGGCAGCCCGCCATGATCCCGATGTTTACCCCAGACAGAACGACCCGCTCGTAATCGAGCCCGGACATCAGCACCGCAACGCCCCGGCCCTCTTCGCCCAGAACGTTTTCGAACGGCACTTCGACATCCTCGAAAACAAGCTCACCGGTGTTCGAGCCGCGCATCCCCATCTTGTCGAAATGCGGTGACGTCGAAAATCCCGCCATATCCTTTTCGATCAGGAAGGCGGTGATACCCTTCGATCCGGCCTCTGGGTCGGTCTTGGCGTAGACGACCAGAGTGTCGGCATCCGGCCCGTTCGTGATCCAGTATTTCGTCCCGTTCAGCCGGTAGTGATCGTTCCGCTTCTCGGCGCGAAGCTTCATGCCGACGACGTCGGATCCCGCGCCCGCTTCTGACATCGCCAGCGCGCCCACATGCTCTCCGGAGACAAGCTTTGGCAGGTATCTCGATTTCTGCGCCTCCGTACCATTGAGGCGGATCTGGTTCACGCAGAGGTTGGAATGGGCCCCGTAACTCAGGCCAATCGAGGCGGAGACACGCGAAATCTCTTCCACCGCGACCGTATGAGCAAGGTAGCCCATGCCGGCACCGCCATATTCCTCCTCAACCGTTATGCCCAGAAGGCCAAGCTCTCCCATCTCGCTCCAAAGCTCCGATGGAAAGACGTTCGACCGGTCAACCTCACCCGCAATCGGCTTGACCCGCTCCTGCGCCCAGCGATGCACCATGTCGCGCAGCGCTTCGATATCCTCGCCCAGATCGAAGCGCATGGTCGCGGTGAACATCGGTTGCCTCCCGAATTACTGAACGTTCGTTCAGTTAATAGTGCAAAACCGGCACGCCGGTCAATCTCTGCATGCCCGGATGTCCGCGGCAGTGCAGGTAGAATAGCGCAATTCTGAAAGGTGAAACCCCCGAGCCGCGCCGGGCCTCTCGGGCCGTTTGCGCCTCGGGGGGCTGCTCGCCGGTTCGCCCTGGTGTCGGGACGACCCCTGCATCGTTCGGTTGCGCGCAGTCCTGACAGGCCTCGGCCCGAACGCCAATAGGGGATTACTCTGCAGCAGGCCGGGCGGCGGATCCCCGCCGAGCCTCGTCCGAAATGATCCGTGCAATCAGCGCACAGTCGTCGAGGCTGAAGGTCAGAGGAATGCGCATGTCGAGAAGTCCCGCCAGAACCCTGTCCGTCTCCGGCAAACGCTCAGGCTCGGCATAACGCCAATCCGCATAAGTGGAAGTGAAACCCTGCGGTTCCGCCGCTCCGAACCACTTCAACTCTACCCCACGCGCTTTGCACCGCTCGACAAAGGCCGCAACATCCGGCGCCGGCCAGTCGGGCAGCCGAAACTGGATCGACGAGCCGACGAAAGCCTCCTTTTCCGGCCGCTCGATCACCCGAAGGCCCGGCAGATTGCGCAATCCGGCCTCAACTGCGCGATACCGCTCGGTCCATGCCACGCAATCCGTGTCGAGGTGCTTCAATTGCTCCCGCAGCACCGCAGCACGCAGGTTGTCCATCCGGCTCGACATGTTCGGTACGTCGCGCTTCAGCCGTTCGAACACCTCTCCCGGCGGGATCGCACCATGCCTCTCTGGAAACATGTAGGACCCGGAAAGAAAAACCGCCCGCGCCGCGATCTCTTCATCATCGGTGACAAGAAACCCGCCCTCGCCGGAGTTCATATGCTTGTAGGTCTGGGTTGAATAGCAGGCCACGGCCCCGTGCCGCCCGGAAAGCGTGCCGTCCCACCGCGCACCCATCGTGTGCGCACAGTCCTCGATCACGGTAAGTTCGTGGGCGTGCACGACCTCCATAAGCCTGTCCATATCGCAGATATGACCCCGCATGTGGCTGAGAAGCAGTACCCGCGCGCCGCTCGCGTCTGCCTTCGCAGCAAGATCTTCGAGGTCGATCGTCAGATCTTCCGTCACTCCGACGAAGACGGGCCTTGCCCCGACACCGGCAATCGCCCCTGGCACAGGAGCGAGGGTAAAGGCGTTCGACAACACGGCATCGCCTGGTGCGACGCCGGTTGCACGAAGCGCCATCGCCATCGCCGCCCCACCCGATGTGACGGCTACGCAGTATTTCGCCCCCATATAGGCGGCGAATTCGGCCTCGAGCGCGGCAGCCTCCGCCACCTCTCCAGGCAAGCTGTTGTAGCGGTGCAGCCGCCCGGAGCGCATCACCCGCACAGCGGCCTCTATCGCCGCGTCGCTCAGCGGAAGTTGCTGGGTAAAACTGCCTTCGAACATCTCTTCCATGGGCCGCGATCCTGTCGTGGGTGACAGGCGGCGTCAATGTCGCTTGCGACAGGTGCAGATGTCGGGTTTGGCGTGGCCGTTAAAGGCCGGAACGCGCAGGCTCAGGTCATGACACCCATCGAGGCAATTCATGATCTGAGCTGGTCCGACCTGCCAGAGAACGTGCGCACACAGGCGAAACGCTGCCTGCTCGATCTGCTGGGCGTCGGTGCGGCCGGCGCTGGCACCGAATTATCGCGCATCATCCGCGCCCACGCTGCGGCCCAGTTCGGCGGCCAGGGCCCCATTGCCTTTGACAGTCGCCGCGCATCGCCCGCCGGCGCGGCACTTGCGCTCGGCATGACGATCGATGCAGTCGACGGCCACGACGGCTACAACCCCGCTAAGGGACATATCGGTTGCGGGCTCGTGCCGGCTGCCTGGGCCATCGCCACGGATCTGGCGCAAGACGATGGTCGGGAATTTCTGACCACTCTCGTTCTGGGCTACGAACTCGGCGCGCGCCTCGCCGTGACGCTTCACGCCACAGCAGGCGATTATCACACCTCGGGCGCTTGGGTTGCCCCGGCCGCCGCCGCAGCCGGCGCACGCCTCATGAGGCTCTCCCAAAACGCCACGGCCCACGCGGTGGGGATCGCAGAATACCACGGCCCCCGCAGCCAGATGATGCGCTGCATCGATCATCCCACAATGGTGAAGGACGGCTCGGGCTGGGGCGCGATGGCCGGCGTCTCCGCCGCATACCTCGCGCGCGACGGTTTCACCGGGGCCCCGGCCCTTACGTTCGAGGGCCCAGCATGGGCCGATCTTGGCCAGCGCTGGCTGATCCTCGAACAATACTTCAAACCCTACCCGGTCTGCCGCTGGGCTCAGCCCCCGGTCGAAGCGGCACTTTCGCTTTTGCGCGACCACAAGCTCCGACCATCCGAAATCACGGCACTCCATGTAGAGACATTTCACGAATCCACTCGTCTTGCGGTCTCGCACCCCCGAAATACAGAAGAGGCGCAGTATTCCACGTCTTTCCCGGTGGCTGTCGCGCTCGCCCGCGGCCGGATTACGCCGGAAGACCTGCAAGGCGAGGCTTTGACCGACCCCGAAATCCTCCGCCTGTCGGCTGCCTTGGAGATGACGGAGCATGACCACGCCAACCGGAATTTCCCGTCAGGCCGCTTCGCGCGTGTGACTTTGACGCTTGCAGACGGGCGCAAGGTTTCAAGCGATTGGCACTCGCCGAAATGGGATGCCGCGGCCCCGCCAAGTGACGCCGAACTGACCGAGAAATTTCATGCGATGGCGACGCCCAGTCTCGGCCCGGACGGCGCAAACCGGCTGTTCACAGCGATCCACGATGTCGACAGCGCGGGCCTCCGCCCCCTGACCGAAGCGCTTGCTCAGCCGATCATCTCGGAGACGACACGCGGCAGCGCGGCATAGTCCGGCAACAACCCCTCGGGCGAAAGATCCGCCACACCGTTTCCGTCCGGCCCGAATGTCACGAGCGCGCAGGGCACGCCCGCAGCCCGCGCGGTTTCGCGATCGGTTTCCGTATCGCCGATCAGGCAGGACCTTCGCGGATCTCCGCCGGCGCGCGTTACCGCTGCGAGGTAGGGTGCCGGATCAGGTTTCCGGACGCTCAGAGTATCGGCCCCGACAAGAGAGGCGAACATCTCCCGTGCACCGAGCCGCGTCATCAGAAGCTCGGCCAGTCCCTCGGGCTTGTTCGTACAGATGCCGACGGCATAGCCCCGAAGCCGCAACGTTTCGATCGCGTCGAGCGCTCCGGGATAGAACCGCGTTTCGACATCGATCGCGTCCCGGTAGAACTCTATGAACGGCTGAAACTCGGCATCGACAAGCGCCTCGTCGTTCAGACCCACCCGCGAAAATCCAAGCCGTAGCATCGCGCGCCCACCGCGGAATGCGGTTCCGGCATCGGAGATCGGATCCAGAAGGTCGCCATGTCCCAGACGCCGGAAACAGGCATTCGCCGCACGGATCAGATCGCCACTGGTATCGGCAAGCGTGCCATCGAGATCGAAAATTACCGTGCGCATATCCATCCCACGCTGCTCTCACTACACTTTCGCTGTAACCTAGCGACACCTTAAGTGATTGGCGCCTCCCTTGCGGCACGGCCCGCTTGCCGTAAAACGAGCACGAAGAAAAGGAAAGAGCAGTGATGCCGGCACATTTGATCCTTCTGGCCGCGGGCCAGGGCACACGCATGCAGTCGGACCTTCCCAAGATCCTGCACGAGGTGGGGGGTCTGCCGCTGTTCGTTCACGCCCTCCGCTCAGCCGCACCGCTCGAGCCCGACACCCAGGTGCTTGTGGTCGGCCACGGCGGCGAGCATGTTGCGAAGGTTGCCGAAGACTTTGGCGAAGACGTCGCCGTCGCGGTTCAGGAAGAACAGCTTGGCACCGGTCACGCGGTGCTGACGGCGCGGGACGCGCTGTCGGGCAAGGCAGGCGACGCCGTGGTGCTTTACGGCGACACACCCTTTATCCGTGGCGAAACGCTCGAACGGATGCGAGCCGCGCGCAATGAGGGCGCTGATATCGTAGTGCTCGGTTTCGAGGCGGCGGATCCGGGGCGCTACGGGAGGCTTGTCCTCGATGGCGACACTCTGAATGCCATTGTCGAATGGAAGGATGCCTCGAACGAACAGCGCGCGATCCGGACCTGCAATTCCGGGATCGTGATGGCCGACGCCACGCTTCTCTTCGACTTGCTGAATGACGTCACCAACGATAACGCGCAGGGCGAGTACTATCTCACCGATGTCCCCGCCCTCGCTCGCGCCAGAGGCCTTGTTGCAAGGGCCGTGATCTGCGACGAGGCGGAAACCCTGGGGGTCAATTCGCGTGCTGATCTCGCCGCTGCGGAAGCTGCCTTCCAGGCCCGCATGCGTGCCGAAGCGCTCGATGCTGGCGTCACCCTCACCGCTCCGGACACCGTATTCTTCAGCCATGATACGGTGATCGGGCGCGACGCGCTCATCGAACCCAACGTGGTTTTCGGCCCCGGCGTGACTGTTGAGACCGGGGCACGCATCCGCGCCTTCAGCCATCTCGAAGGCTGCCATGTGGGCCGTGGCGCCATTGTCGGCCCCTATGCCCGCCTGCGCCCCGGCGCGGAGCTTGGCAACGACGTCCACATAGGAAACTTCGTCGAGATCAAGAATGCCGGGATCGGCGAGGGCGCGAAGGTCAATCACCTTAGCTACGTGGGCGACGCCAGCATCGGCGAAAAGACGAACATCGGGGCCGGCACCATTACCTGCAACTATGATGGCGTCTTCAAGCACCGCACAACAATCGGCGCCCGTGCCTTCATCGGATCGGATACGATGCTCGTCGCGCCTGTAACCGTGGGTGACGAGGCGATGACCGCCTGCGGCTCCGTCATCACGCAGGATGTACCTGCCGGCGCACTCGCGCTTGCCCGGGGCAAGCAGGAAAACAAGCCGGGCTTCGCCACCCGGCTGATGGGCAGACTAAGGGCTGCGAAAGCGGCACAGCAGACGAAACAATACAAGGGTTAGGCCATGTGTGGCATTGTCGGCATCCTGAGCGATCACGAGGCGGCCCCCGCGCTCCTCGACGCACTGAAACGTCTTGAATACCGTGGCTATGACAGCGCGGGCGTCGCCACCATCGACGCGGGCCGGCTCGACAGGCGCCGCGCCATGGGCAAGCTGGTCAACCTAGCCGACCTTCTGGTGCACGAGCCGCTCGCAGGCAAAAGCGGCATCGGCCACACCCGCTGGGCCACGCATGGCGCGCCTTCGATCAAGAACGCACACCCCCACAAGGCCGGCCCCGTTGCCGTCGTGCATAACGGGATCATCGAGAATTTCCGGGAGTTGCGGGCGGACCTCTCCGAAAAGGGCTACGAGACGGAGACCGACACCGACACCGAAACCGTCGCCCTTCTCGCCCAGCATTATCTCGATCAGGGCCTTGCGCCCCGCGACGCTGCCGAACAGACGATCGCACGGCTGGAAGGCGCGTTCGCACTCGCCTTTCTCTTCGAAGGCGAAGACGATCTGATCATTGGCGCCCGGCGCGGATCGCCCCTCGCCATCGGCCATGGCGAAGGCGAGATGTTCCTTGGCTCGGATGCCATCGCACTGTCGGGCTTCACGGACCGCGTAACCTATCTCGAAGAAGGCGACCGCGTTGTCCTCACTCGCCAGGGCGCCGACATCATCGATGCCGAGGGCCGGCGCGCCAACCGCCCCGTCAAACGCATCCAGATCGACACCCGCGCAATTGAGAAGGGGGGCCACCGCCACTTCATGGCCAAGGAGATCGCCGAACAACCCACCGTCATGGCCGATGCGCTTCAGCATTATGTCGGTGAAGACGGCAGCCTCAGACTGCCCCGTGACCTCGATTTCTCCCGGTTCGACCGGATCGTCATGGTCGCCTGCGGCACGGCCTACTACGCCTGCCTCACCGCGCGCTACTGGTTCGAAAGCGTGGCCCGCCTGCCGGTAGACATCGACGTGGCCTCCGAGTTCCGCTACCGCGAACCGCCCATCGGCGCCAATACGCTGGCGATCTTCGTCAGCCAGTCCGGCGAAACCGCCGACACACTCGCGGCGCTCCGTTATTGCGAGGCGAAGGCGATGACACTCGCCGTCGTCAATGTCACCGAAAGCTCGATCGCGCGCGAGGCCGACCTCGCGCTTCCGATCCTCGCGGGCACCGAGATCGGCGTGGCATCGACCAAGGCCTTCACCTGCCAGCTTACCGTCCTCGCGCTCCTCGCCCTCAAGGCCGCAAGCGACCGGAACGAAATCAGTGCACAGGATATAGACCAGAGCGTCACGTCGTTACGTACTCTGCCCGGTCTCATCTCCCAGGCACTTGGCGCGGACGGCGCGATCGCCGCAGTCTCGCAAGAGCTTTCAAAGGCGCGCGACATCCTCTTCCTCGGACGTGGCGCGATGTATCCGCTGGCTATGGAAGGCGCACTGAAGCTCAAGGAAATCAGCTACATCCACGCCGAAGGCTATGCGTCGGGAGAGCTCAAGCACGGCCCCATCGCCCTGATCGACCCTGCTGTTCCGGTGATCGTCATGGCCCCTCGCGATGCGCTCTTCGACAAGACCGTTTCGAACATGCAGGAGGTGATGGCCCGTGGTGGCAAGGTGCTTCTCATCACCGATTCCGCCGGGGCAGTGACCGCGGGCGAAGGCACATGGCAGGTGCTTCAGATGCCGTCGGTGGAGACGCTTTTTGCCCCGATCCTCTACGCGATTCCCGCGCAGCTTCTTGCCTACCACACGGCGGTCGCAAAGGGCACGGATGTGGATCAGCCGCGGAACCTCGCGAAATCGGTGACTGTGGAGTGACGCCCGAGGCCGCTCTGGCAGAGATCGCGGCCCGCGCCATCCCCGGTAAAGCCGCCGAAATGGCGGCCTACCACAAGGCAGGTCGCCCCTATCTCGGCACCGCCAATCCCGATATCGACGCCCTCGCCAAGGCGTGGCGGCAAGAGCTTGGGCTGGACGATCGCCTCGCTCTCGCCTCCGGGCTTTGGCACAGTAACGTGCACGAAGGCCGCGTTGCCGCAGCGAAACTCCTCACCCAGGCACGCATCCGCCCCGACGACAGCGCGGCCTGGGCCCTCATCGCGTCGTGGGTTCCGGAATTTGACGCCTGGGCCCTAGCCGATCACGCCGCGATTGCGGGACAGAAGCGCCTTGTCTGGGTTCCGGCCAGACTCGACCAGGTCGAAAGCTGGACGATGTCGGATCATATTTGGACGCGCCGCGCCGCCCTCGTGATGACACTGCCCTGGACGAAACAGCGCGACCCGAAACCTGCCGAACGCGAGGCACGCGAACGCATCCTCGGCTGGGCCGCTGGCTATGTCGAAGACACCGAATGGTTCATCCAGAAAGCCGTCGCGTGGTGGCTCCGCGAACTGTCGAAGCGTGATCCGCAGCCGGTGCGCGTCTTTCTCGAAACCTACGGCGACCGCATGAAACCCTTCGCCAGAAAGGAGGCGGCCCGCCAGCTTCCGTGACGCGAAAGTCTGCGTGACGCCCTAAAGCATCCGGCCTTTAACCTGAGACATATCCGGCAGCCCTGAAGTAGTTCCAACACTCTTCGGGTGAGTATAG
>NZ_JAWHTE010000024.1:0-68669 GCF_032586175.1 Ovoidimarina sediminis | reverse complement strand
GATAGGATGTAGGCGGCCTGATCCGATTGCCCCTGATGCACGATATCGCGCCCCGCGGCGAAGGACCGGCGGCGCTGGTGCAGCCGCTCCAGCACGGCCAACTCGGCCTCCGACAGGGCGACAAAGGCCGAAAGCTTGCGGGTGAGCGGACTGGTCGCGATTGGTGTCATAGCTTCTCCCTGACAGGTCCGTCAGCCGCGTGGAAATCGTTTCTTCGACTGCTCTCTATCAGTCCAGCATAGCTCATTTCGTGCGAGAAGTACGGATAGGTCTGGCGCGAATTCGGCCCAGATCGCGAAACAAGAACGGAAACCCGAAGATGTCTACGGTGAACGAGTTTTCAGGACAGGCCGCCCTTTCAATCTGCGAGGCACTTCTGCTTGCCATGAACGATGGCGGATTGTTGCCGGAGCACGAGATCGTAGGTGTTCTTCGCGACGCCGCAGCAACCCATGAGAACGCCAAGGGATCGGTGGCCGAAATGGAAACGCACCGGTCTGTTGCGGCACTCATCAACCAGATCATCGCTGGCGGAAACTCGGTTCGGAGGCCGCAAGTGTAAACGCTCAATCACACAGGATTTCTATTGTCGACGAAGCTTTCTTCCGATTCAACCAACAGTCGTCGTCAAGGGCGAGATCGAGAAGAGATACCGGATCAGACCACCAACCGAGTCCGCAAAGCTCAGCCTCTGAGCGCGCCGCAGCCCCCAGTACAAGCGCGGACCTCGTCCATCACGGGTAAGGAGCCGGGCACGCGAAATGCTGCCGGTCAGACTGATCTGATGCGGGAAGCGCCCAATTTGGCTCCATCAGACTGGTCGCGGGCGATGGCGAAATACCGACAGCCAATCCATTCGCGCAGCATCTTCGAGCTGACTGTGACAGTGGCCCCGTTCGTGGCAATTTGGGCGGTCGCCTGGTGGATGCTCTCGATCAGTACTGCGCTGGCAATGGCCCTGGCACTGGTGAATGCGGCGTTCCTCGTCCGACTGTTCATGATCCAGCACGATTGCGGTCACGGGTCCCTGTTGCGCAATCGGCGCCTATGCGACTGGATCGGTCGCGTTATCGGCGTGATCACGCTGACGCCCTATGACGTCTGGCGCAAAACGCACGCAATCCATCATGCCACGACCGGAAACCTCGACCGGCGGGGTGTCGGAGATATGCCGACCCTCACAGTCACGGAGTACCGAGAAAAGGGGTGGCTCGGCCGGGCGCTCTATCGGCTTATCCGCAATCCAGTTTTCCTGTTCGGAGTGGTGCCGTTCTATACGTTCTTCTTGCAGAACCGACTGCCCGTTCACTTAATGCGGTCGGGCTGGCGATACTGGCTGAGCGCGATGGGAACAAATGCCGCCATTGGTTCGGCGCTGACCTTGATCGTCTGGCTGGGCGGATGGGACGTTGTTCTGTTCGTCTTCCTGCCAACCATGTTCTTGGGTGCAGTCGCCGGCATGTGGTTCTTCTATGTCCAGCATCAGTTCGAAGAAACCAGTTGGCAGCACGAAGAAAATTGGAACATCCACGAAGCAGCACTTTACGGAAGCTCACATTACGAGCTTCCGAGCGTTCTACGCTGGATCACTGGCAATATCGGTGTCCACCATGTTCATCATTTGGCCAGTCGAATTCCGTTTTATCGCCTTCCAGAGGTGATCGAGGATCACGAGGTTCTGGCACAGACCAAACGCATCACGCTTCGGCAAAGTCTCCGCTGCGCGCACCTCCACCTCTGGGATGAGAGTCGCCGCAGACTTTTGTCGTTCGCCGAGGCACGCGATCTGTCCGCCTGAACCTTCCGTGATATGATGTCTGGGCAAAGAGACGCGCGAAGGTGCCTACAGGGCTGCGATGTGAGAGCGGTGCATCGTCCAATTGGAAAAGGCATGTTCATTCCATGATCGACGATCCCCAGACTTTGCCCCATGAGGCCGCCGACAGAATAACAAAGCCATTTGTGCGCTTTCTGAAGATCGAAGCGGCGGCAGGAGGGCTCCTGCTTCTGACGGTTCTACTGGCCTTGGGGCTGGCGAATTCACCTTGGCGAGAGGCCTTTCTGGGCTTTTGGGAGACGCCCATTGGCCTGACACTCGGCTCGTTGGATTTCACCCGCTCGCTGCGACACTGGATCAATGACGGTTTGATGACGCTCTTCTTCTTTGTGCTTTCGTTGGAGCTCAAGCGGGAGATCGTGCTGGGC
Organism: Ovoidimarina sediminis; assembly: GCF_032586175.1. Taxonomy (NCBI): domain Bacteria; kingdom Pseudomonadati; phylum Pseudomonadota; class Alphaproteobacteria; order Rhodobacterales; family Roseobacteraceae; genus Ovoidimarina; species Ovoidimarina sediminis. The sequence continues at coordinate 66,464 of NZ_JAWHTE010000024.1, read as the reverse complement.
GAATTGCGAAACCCTCGACAGGCCGCCCTGCCGTTTGCGGGCGCAGTGGGTGGTATGGTTGTACCGGTCTCCCTGTTTCTTGCGATGATGTACGGGCAACCCGGGATGCACGGCTGGGGAACCGTGATGGCGACGGATACGGCGTTCGTGATCGGGTGCCTGGCCCTTTTCGGAAACCGGATCCCGCCCACCTTGCGTCTGTTCCTGCTTTCCCTCGCTATATTTGATGATGTCGGCGCGATACTTGTGGTCGCCCTTGGATACGGGGAAGCGTTGACTTGGTCGGCGCTCGGGTTGGGCCTGCTGGGAATTGGTATTGTAGCAACCGCCTCGCGCCTCGGGATCAGAAGCATCCCGGTCTATTTCTTCATGGGGGCGGCAGTCTGGCTGTGCTTCGATGCCTCTGGCGTTCACGCGACTATCGCCGGTGTCATTCTGGGCCTCATGACGCCTACCCGAATTTGGGTGAGCGATGTTCGCCTGCGTGCGATCCTGGGGCGTGTACTCGCCGCTCCGACCGGCGATCATCGGCAAGGGGATGCTGCAGGCCACCATGACCTTCGTCAGGCGGGCCGAGCGCTGACGGAATCGCTCTCACCGGTCGAACGTCTTGAGATGATGCTGCACCCTTGGGTTGGCTTTGCAATAATGCCGATCTTCGCGCTCGCAAATGCCGGCATCACGATCAGCGGTGCCGGTCTTGGACAACCGGTTTCCTTGGCGATCATTGTCGGCCTGGTGTTGGGAAAACCGATTGGCGTCTTCGGGTTCAGCTGGCTTGCAGTCCGTTCCGGCCTGGCGGTGCTTGCGCCCGGCCTGTCGTGGCCGTTCATCATAGCCGGCTCGTTTCTCACGGGAATCGGTTTCACGATGTCGCTGTTCATTGCGGGCCTCGCATTCGACTGGTCCGTCCTGAATGCGGCGAAGCTGGGCATTCTCAGCGGATCAGCGCTCTCCGCGATGCTCGGAATCGCACTGCTGATCTGGCTGACACTGCGAAGGACGTGACAACAACTCATCGCTGGTACAATGCGCGACCTCGTTAATGTACCGCCAATGTCCATGGTAGATGTCGACGCTGCGCGCTGGATCAGCATTGCCACCACGTGCCGCACGTCGCAACGGGCAAGAGTATCGAGTTCGAGGGCACAGCATCGGTCTGATCCGGGGCGCTCAGTCCCCTGCTCCCGATCCGTGTCAGTGCAAGGAACAGCGCGAAAAAGACAAATCCCGTCGTGACCAAGAGGTACATTCAGCCGACATCTATGGCTGTCGCATGGAGCACTGCACGCTCGATTGCCGCAGGCGTGATCGCTGCGGCTAGAGCGTGTCGCGTTTAATCGGTTCTGTATCCTGCGGCTTGAAAGTAGTTGAAGCACTCCTCCTCGGTGAAGAGGTCGCAGACCCTGCCGACGGCGGCCCATAGCTCGTCATAGGTTCTGGCCGCAGCCTTCCTGATCAGTGCCTTGAGTTTCGAGAACGCCATCTCGATGGGGTTGAGGTCGGGCGAGTATGGCGGGAGGAAGAGGAACCTGGCGCCGATTTCCCGGAGCGCATATGCGGCGCGTGAGCTCTTGTGGCTCGACAGGTTGTCGAGGATCACGACATCTCCCCGGCGCAAGGTCGGGACGAGCTGTGTGTCCACGTAGCGCTCGAACCACTCTCTGTTCATCGCACCGTCGATGACCCACGGCGCATCGAGCCGGTCGTGGCGCAGGGCTGCCACGAAGGTTTGCGTGCGCCAGTGGCCGAACGGCGCATGATCCGGGAGCCGCGCGCCCACCGGCGCCCATCCAGTGGTCTTGACCATGTTGGTCTTGACGGAGGTCTCGTCTATGAAAGCCAGCCGTTCCAGGGCGTTGCGCATGAAGGGCTGTCGGCGAGCGATCCAGACGTGGCGCGCGAGCGCGACATCGGGGCGTTTCTGCTCAGCCGCCTGCAGGTCTTTTTTTGTGACTGAGCCCGAGCCGGTGCAGCAGCCGGCCGACCGACGAACGATGAACCTCAAGGCCGTGCTGCGCCTCGAGTTCGGCGGCGAGTTCGTCGATGGTCAAATCGGGCTGGTTCGCGATCCGGTCCCGCACCCACGCGGTCACACAGGTCAGCTTGCCGCGCCCGGGATTGCCCTGCCGTTTCGGAGCAAGTGCCCCGGTCTCGCGCTTGAGACGCACCATGTCGTTGACGAACTTGATGGACACCCGCAACTGCCGCGCCGCTGCGGTATGGGTGTGCCCGTCTTCCACCAAAGCCACAGCACGCTCTCGGAGCGCCATGGGATGCGGTTTGCCCATTCTGATCCCCTACATCTGCCTCAAGGGCAGGGAAACACAACCGTCGCGCCAGGGGAATCCTGAATCCGATCAAGAGCGACACGCTCTAGCAGGAAGATAGCAACGACCGTCACCGACACGGGAAAACGCCGGCCCTCAACTCACCAACTCTTTGATGGGCACGACAAGGGACAAATGACTTCGTGCCGTTGCAGAGTTGGTGAGATCTCTAGGCCGTTCCATGTCCAACGCGCTTCAATTCAATCAACTCCACACAACCACAACCACCAAACGCCCGTCAGTGTACGCCAGAACGCGATTTCTTGTTGCACACAGTGCACACGGAACAAATTAAGGTACTGATTTTACTGGCTACTCCGTCCAATCCATTATGGGGCAGATTTTGTGCTGTCCTCCAATGGCAGCTCTTCGGCCGAATTCAGACCTTGCCGCTTGAGCCAAAATCGACCGCTTCGGGCTCTTCCCGGTCATCTGAGTCTTTTGGTAAGATGACTGCTAAGCCGCGCAAACCAGACGTTCGGGACCGGGCCGGTTATCAGTCCTTACCTCTAAACTGCAGGTTCTCAATCATCTCCTTCGTCGGCGCCATCCGCTTCAGATAGAACCGCTCCAGCTGATCGACGGACGTTCCGGCGTTATGGGCCAGCGTGTGGATGTTGACCTTGCCGTGGGAGCTTCTCAGGCGTGCCTGAAGCGCGTAGTGACGCAGCGAGTACGGCGATAACTTCCGATCCGGGTCGACCAACCCCGCCTCCTTCAGTATGTGGTTGAACAGCCGCCTCGCCGTATTGATCGCTGTTCTCCGGTTTGGATACTCCGGCATCCACACGTAGCTCTCGGGATCAGGTTTGATCTCACCGAATGGATCTCGTGTGCTTTTGTACAGCGGCACGGCGAGTGGCATCGTCACGCTGACCCGGTTACCTGTTTTCCCACCACGAATCCGCATCTCGAGATGATTGGGGTCTTTGCGCCCTTCGATGTCCTTGTGCTTCAGGCCAAACAGCTCGCCTTCCGTCGGTCTCAGGAAGCTGTGAACGATGAACTTGAACATCTTCGCATGATGACCGGTGATCTTCACGCCACGCACCACGTCGCCGCGCTTCGCACACTCAAAGGAGGCTTGCGAGAACCGTACGTACTCCTTGTCGGTGAACGTGTGCCGGGGCGTATCGACGGTCTTCAACTTCGGCATCGGCGGCAGCGTGTGCATCAGCCCGTCTTCGACCGCGAGCGTCAGCACTTTGCGGATGATGACGACATGCTTGGACTTTGTTGATGGGGCGAGGGGCTTGTCCCGATTCTTGTCCAGGTGCAGCAGGTACTCTCTGATCTTGCCTGCCGAGATCTTCGTCACGTCATACTTGCCGAAATACGCTATCAGCCCGTCCTTTGGTCGGTTCAGTAGCTTGTTGTCTCCGTGTGCCCACTTCGACTTGCCTTCCTGCGCTGCGATCAGAAGCTTTGCGTAGTTCTCAAAGCTGACAGCCTTCGTATGCGCAAACTCGCTGTTCGCTTTACTGCGATACGTATCAGCGAATTCATACGCCGCTTCGATCGCTTCAAGCCGTGTCGTCTCCTTTGACGAGCGGACAACATACTTCCCAAGCAGAGGATCACGCAGGCGAATATTCCAGAACGGACTGCGACCGGTTTTGTAGATCGTCAGGCCCTTTCGCAGGTGCTTCTGCGATGTGATTGAATCGGCTGACTTTTTGGATGTCTTCGATTTACGAGGCAAAATCCGCTCTGAAAAAGTGTATAACTGTGTATAACTTTACGCAGGGCAGGGAGGTTCGATCAACCTCTCAAATTATCCATCTATATCAGGTAGTTATGGTGCCCGGGGGCGGAATCGAACCACCGACACGAGGATTTTCAATCCACTGCTCTACCCCTGAGCTACCCGGGCACGGGGAGGGGGTGGCCCCCTCGGGGTCGCGGTGTTCTAGACGCGACGCCGGGTGCTGTCCAGTGCGATAATCGTGAAAATCTCACTCCGGCGCGGTGTCCGGGCGGGCCGGGCGATCGTCGTCATCCGTCTCGTTCACGGGGATCGTGTAGGCCCCCGTCATCCAGCGCCCGAGATCGAGATCGGCGCAGCGTTGCGAGCAGAAGGGGCGGTGATCGCGCACGGTTTGTTTCTTGCAGATCGGGCAGGTCACGGCAGGCTTTCCCCCAGAGGGCGGCGTTCGCGTTTGCGCTGCATTTCATAGAGCCCCATGGACGTCCACCCCACGAGCGCGGTGTCGACCGGATCGTCGCGGAACGCCTTCTTCAAGGCCTCTTCAAGAGTGCGGCGATCCTTCTTGGGCTGGGGCGCGAAATCGACGACGATCTGGCCGCCGAGGCCGCGCAGGCGGAGCTGGCGGGGCAGGTCGCGGGCGGCGGCGAGGTTGGCCTTCAGGCCCGCGGCGGGCGAAAAATCTCCGCCCGTGTTCACATCGACCGCGACGAGGGCACGGGTGGCCTCGATTGCCATGGTTGCGGGGCCTACGGCGACGTCCGGCGTCATGAGCGCGGCAAGCGCATCGGCGGCGCCCGCGGCCTCGAACGGATCCGCCACCGCGCGCAGGCGAGCGACGGGGCGGGGATCGCCCCAGAAGTTCACGGCCTCGTCGCCCAAGGCGGAACCAGGAGCGGGATGGAGGGTTCGGTAGCCTTCTTCTGCCTCGCGCGTGCAGAGTATTTCGTCAGGCAGCGGGAAGAGCCATTCGGCTAGGACCCGGGGCAGGGCATACTCCTCGATCACTCGCCCCGGGGGATCGTCGTGGGCGAGATGTTTGGGGATGTTGCGCCATGCCGCAAGGAGGCGCTGAAGTTCGCGGTCGAGCGCCTCGGCCTCTTCGCCGCGCGCAGCGCTTCGGATGATGACGCCGGGAGACGGTTCAGGCGCACCGGCGCGGGCAAGGGCCGCCGCGACAGCTTCTGTCAGCCGGTCACGTTCGGCGGTGTTGCCGATTTTGCGGGAGACGTTCACTCCGGGCGCCTCGGGCGTCAGAATGAGGCGCGGCCCCTTGAAGAGAAGGCGCGTGGTCAGCGGCACGGCCTTGCCGGGTTCGGGCAGGCCCGCAACCTGTGCCGCAATGCGATCGCCCGCTTTGAGCGCGCCGGGTTGGCGGAGGAATCCATCGCCCGCAGGCCCAAGATCGCAGAACGCGCCGCGCCCGTTCGGGAGGATCCGGGTGACGCGGGCAACGCGTATTTCGCCTGTAGAGGGCGTTAACGAGGGGTCGCGGGGCAGCAGCACGAGATCTTCCAGGCGCCCGTCGATCATGAGTGCCGCGCGGCGATCACCGATTGCGAGGACGCGGCCCTTCATGGCAGCACGCCGGTGCTGCGCAAAAGTGCTGCGGTTTCGGCGAGGGGTAGCCCCATCACCCCGGAATAGCTGCCCTGGATCCAGGGAATGAAGGCCGCGGCAGGGCCCTGAATGGCGTAACCGCCCGCCTTGCCCTGCCAGTCGCCGGTGTCGAGATAGCCCTCGATCTCGGCGTCTGAGAGGCGCTTCATGCGGACGGCGGTGACGTTGTCGCGGTCAACCTGCCGTTCACCGTGGCGGACGGAGATCGCGGTGATCACCGAATGGCGGCGGCCCGACATCATTTCGAGGAAGGCGCGCGCCTCGCCCCGGCCCTCGGGTTTGCCGAGGATGCGGCGGCCAAGCGCGACGGTGGTGTCGGCCGAGAGAACGACATCCTCAGGTCCGGCCGGAATCGCCCTGGCCTTTTCCTGCGCCATGCGCAGGCAATAGGGCCGGGGCTGCTCGCCCTTGCCGGGGGTTTCGTCGATATCGGGGCTGATGATGTCAACCGGCGTCAGCCCGAGCTGGCCCAGAAGCTCCAGCCGGCGTGGACTGCCGGATCCGAGGATCAGACGGGGACGGGCCATGGGGCCACCCCCAGCCGTTTACTTGAAACGGTAGTTGATGCGCCCCTTCGTGAGGTCGTAGGGCGTCATTTCCACCTGTACCTTGTCGCCTGCGAGGACGCGGATGCGGTTCTTGCGCATCTTTCCCGCCGTATGTGCGATGATCTCATGGCCGTTCTCGAGTTCGACCCGGAATGTCGCGTTCGGCAGGAGCTCCTTCACGACGCCGGGGAATTCGAGAAGTTCTTCCTTGGCCATGATGTCTCCAGTGTTGTCGACCCGGCAGAGCCCGGGCCTGCAGGTAAATGCGCCTGAAAGGGTGTTTTTTCAAGTGGAAAAGGGATTTCGACTGCGGGTTGTGGCAATCCGGGCGGGGCGGGTCTGTGGCTAGGAACCCTGCGTGTCAGCGCTCCAGCGGTTCGCCGAAGGTTTCGATCATGCGGGCCACGATCTGGTCGCGCGCCTGGCGGTAGCTTTCGAGTTTTGCTTCGCGCGTTTCTCCTAGCCCCGTGGGGTCGAGGATCGGCCAATATTGCACATCCATGTGATGGAAACGGTTAAATTCCAATGCCTTGCGCTGAGCCGCGGGAGAAAGGGCAACGATCAGGTCGAAACTGGAGAGATCATCCCCCCATTCCTGCATTTCGTCGAAGCTGCGCGAGCGGTGGCGGGAGAGCTCGACACCGAGTTCGGCGCAGACGGCGATCGAAAAACCGTCGATCTCGAGATCTCCCTTCACGCCCGCAGACTGCACATAGGCGCGGTGTCCGTAGAATTTCTTCATGAGCCCCTCTGCCATCGGGGAGCGGACGGCGTTGTGATCGCAGCAGAAAAGTACAGAACCTGGAAGGTTCGCCCCCACATCAACCTCCGAAATGCAGGACGCAGATCAGGGTAAAGAGGCGGCGGGCTGTGTCGGTATCGACCTCGGCCTTGCCTTCGAGACGTTCCTGGAGGACCCGCGCGCCTTCGTTGTGTATGCCGCGGCGGGCCATGTCGATGGTTTCGATCTGGCTGGGGGGCAGGGTTTTGACCGCTTCGAAATAGCTTTCGCAGATCTGGAAGTAGTCTTTCACGACCTGCCGGAAGGGGCCGAGGGACAGGTGGAATTCGCCCGCCGGTGTGCCGTCTTCGGTGGTGATTTCGAATACGAGGCGTTTTTCGCGGATCGCCAGCAGAAGGGCGTAGGGCCCGGGCGGCACCGCGCGCCCTTCGCGGGCGGGGATGTAGAAGCTGTTTTCCTCAAGGAGGTCGAAGACGGCCACCTTGCGCTCCTGTTCGATCTCCGGTGTAGGAGCGGGCAGGGCGCTGTCGTCGATCTCTATCTTGCAAAGACGGCTCATTTACGTGGCCTCGTTCAGTTTATCGAGCCGCGCCCTGACGGAGGCGCCGTGGGCGCCCAGGCTTTCGGACGCGGCGAGGGTTTCGGCCGCCGGGCCGATGGCCCGAAGGGCCCCCGGCGTCATCCGGGCGACGGTGGTGCGCTTCATGAAATCGAGTACGGAGAGGCCACTTGAGAACCGGGCGGAACGTGCGGTGGGCAGCACGTGGTTCGGCCCGCCGATGTAATCGCCGATGGCCTCGGGCGTCCACTGGCCGAGGAAGACGGCACCCGCATGGCGGATCTTGCCGAGCAACGCGTCGGGATCGGCAACGCAGAGTTCGAGGTGCTCCGGGGCAATCCGATCCGACAGTGCCGCGGCTTCGTCCAGATCGCGAACGGTGATGACCACACCGAAATCACGCCAGCTGGCCCCGGCGATGGCGCGGCGATCGAGGGTTTCGAGCCGCGCCTCGACAGCCTGGGCGACGGCGGTGCCGAAGCCTTCGTCTGTGGTGATGAGGATCGACTGGGCGCTTTCGTCGTGTTCGGCCTGGCTCAGAAGATCGATGGCGATCCAGTCGGGATCGTTCGCGGCGTCGGCGATGACGAGGATTTCGCTGGGGCCCGCGATCATATCGATTCCGACCTGACCGAAGACCCGGCGCTTTGCGGCGGCGACATAGGCGTTTCCGGGGCCGGTGATCTTGTCGACGGCCTGGATGGTTTCGGTGCCGTAGGCGAGCGCGGCGATGGCCTGAGCGCCGCCGATCCGGTAGATCGTGTCGACACCCGAAAGGCGCGCGGCGAGGAGGACGAGCGGGTTGACCGTACCGTTCGGCGTGGGCACCGCGATGACGAGCCGTTCGACCCCGGCGACGGCGGCGGGGATCGCGTTCATGAGAACCGACGAAGGATAGGAGGCAAGGCCGCCAGGCACATAGAGGCCCGCGGCCGAAACCGCGCTCCACCGCCAGCCGAGTTCTGCACCGGTCGCGTCCTGCCACTGCGCGTTTTCGGGGCGTTGCCGGTCGTGGTAGTCGCGTATGCGGACGGCGGCGAGTTCGAGCGCTGCGCGTTCGGCCTGCGGCACCTCTGCCACGGCGGCGTCGATCTCTGCTTCGGAGAAGGCGAGCGTTTCGTGCGTTAGGCGCACCCGGTCGAATGTCTCGGTCAGTTCGATTACGGCGGCATCGCCTCGGGCGCGGACATCGGCGATAATGCCCGCAACGGCGGCATCCACATCGGGCGCGTCTTCGCGTTTCTGGCCGAGGACGGCCTGAAACCGGGCCTTGAACGCGGGATCGCGGGTTGAAAGAAACTGGGGCATCTTCTGTCTCCTGCCGCACGTCACATAGCCGTGGGCGGCAGGGGCCTCAAGCGTCGAGGGCCTTAACCATCACGGCCTCGTCGAAAAAAGCCTCGCCGACGCGAAGGGCGCGGGGGATCGTGCCGGTGATCCGGTAGCCCGCGCGCTGGTAGGCGGCAATGGCGCGGGCGTTGTGGTGGCCGGCGTGGAGGACGAGTTGCAGAAGGCCAAGCTCTTTCGCCCGGGCCTCGATTGCGGACATGAGCGCGTCGAAGAGGCCGGTTCCCCGCGCGGCGGGTGTGACGTAGACGGCGTAGACCATCCCGAGGTGGCGCTGATGCGCGCCCCTCTCGGCGACAAGTGTCGCGATACCTGCAAGGCCCGTGCCGTCAAAGACCCCGAAGGTGTTCCCGGTGTCGAGCAGCGCGGCGACTTCGTCGAGCGCTCGAGCCTCCCAGTCCTTCGCGCCAGCGCCGTAGGCATCGGGATGAGCCGTCAGGGCGTCGAGCCGGAGTGCGCGATAGGCGGCGGCATCACCGCCTGTCAGGCGGCGCGGCACGCCCGTCATTCGGGGTGCTTTGGTATCTTGCCGGAAGGCGCAACATAGGGCCGGGTGACATCGCGCAGCGTGACTTCGAGCGCCTCCACATCGAGACGGATCGCCCCGTCGCCCGCGAGCGTCAGAAGCACGGCGCCGGTGCCGTCATCCCCCGCCTCGAAAGTGATCGAAAGAAGGGAGAGGATGACGTCCTTATCGGACCGGTCGATGCCCTGGGTTGCGGCCTTGCCCACATCCTCGACCGCGAGCACGCATTGTACCCGCTCGGCGGGATGACGGCCCGAGGCGCTGTCTTCCCAGCGGAACCGGTTCAGGAGGACGGCGAAGCGGCGGTGCGACCTGTCCCAGCGCATTTCGGTGACGGGAAAGATCGCGTCCTGTGCAAGGGCGGATATCACCTTGAGGTCGTCTGCATCCATCGCGCGCAGCCGTATCGGGCGGGGAGCCGCGTCTTCGAAGCGCGCGTCTTCGGTCATGATCCGCTGACCCGTTCGATCGTCGCGCCGCAGGCCGACAGCTTTTCCTCGACCCGTTCATAGCCGCGATCGAGGTGGTAGACGCGGTTTACGAGCGTATCGCCCTCGGCCGCGAGGCCCGCGAGGATCAGTGAGACACTGGCCCGCAGATCGGTGGCCATGACGGGCGCGCCCTTCAGCCGGTCGACCCCCCGCACGGTCGCGGTGCCGCCGGAGACATCGATCTCGGCCCCCATGCGCATCAGTTCGGGCGCATGCATGAAACGGTTCTCGAAGATCGTTTCGTGCAGGTGGCTTTCGCCTTCGGCAGTGCATAGAAGCGCCATCATCTGCGCCTGCAAATCCGTGGGGAAGCCGGGAAAAGGCGCGGTTTCAACGTCGACCGCGCGAATGCGGCCGTTCTTCCGGCTGACCTTGAGGCCGCGGGCGGTTTCCTCGACCGAGATGCCCGCTTCATCGAGCTTTTCGGCGAAGCTTTCGACAAGCTCCATTCGTCCGCCGAGGCATTCGACGGTGCCGCCGGTGATCGCGGGGGCCAACATGTAGGTGCCAAGCTCGATCCGGTCGGTCACAACCTGATGGGTCGCGCCGTGGAGCGCATCGACACCTTCGACGGTGATCGTATCGCTGCCCTCGCCCTCGATCGCGGCGCCCATGGCGCGGAGGCAGCGGGCGAGGTCGACAATCTCGGGTTCACGCGCCGCGTTCTCGATGACGGTGGTGCCCTTGGCGAGCGTTGCGGCCATCAGAACGTTTTCGGTGGCGCCCACCGAGACGAAGGGGAAGCTGACGCGCCCGCCCCTGAGCCCACCCTTCGCGGTGGCGTGAACGTAACCGTCTTTAAGTTCAAGCACGGCGCCCAGCTGTTCGAGCCCTTTAAGATGCAGATCGACGGGACGCGCGCCGATTGCGCAGCCGCCGGGAAGCGAAACCTCGGCCTCACCGTGGCGGGCCAGGAGCGGGCCGAGCACGAGGATCGACGCGCGCATCTTTCGGACGATGTCGTATTCCGCACGGTGGCTGTCCAGCGCATGGGAGGAGAGCGCGAGGACGCGACCCTCCTGCAGCGCCGACACCTCGGCCCCAAGGGATTGCAGAAGGAGTGTCATGGTGCGGATGTCGGAGAGCCGGGGCGCGTTGGTCAGCGTCAACGGGTCATCGGTCAGAAGTGTCGCCGGCATCAGCGTCAGACAGGCGTTCTTCGCCCCTGCAATCGGGATTTCGCCCGCGAGCGCCGCACCGCCCGTCACACAAATCGAATCCATGGCTCTGCCTTCAGCTTTTTGTTTCTGCCGTCCGCGCCCGCGCCTGTGCCTTGCGTTTCTGGAGATTGGCCTTCAGCGCAGCCTTCAACCTGTCCTCGCGCGAGGAGGACGGGCTTTTGGCCTTCGGGGTCGCGGGTTTCTTGCCCATGGGGCATTGTCTACATGAGCGGCGCGGGCCGGTCCAGAATGGGCTTGCGCGATAGGGCGATTGTCAGTATCCCCCGCGCCACGCAAGCCGCAGTAGCTCAGTGGTAGAGCGCACCCTTGGTAAGGGTGAGGTCGGGAGTTCAATCCTCCCCTGCGGCACCAGCGACACCCGGAATGATTGCGACTGGCGCGTGCTCCGCGCGCTAAGCGACGACCTCGCGGGCGCGAGTTACTGGGATGGGTGCGGCGGCGTCATCTATTCCGTGCTTTTTGAGGAGTCCGGCAAGGAAACTGCCGGGGCGGCAGAGCCCGTCATGTTTGCGTGCCGCTCGCTTCTTGATCGGTGCCCACAAATGAATCGTTCGGGTTTCCTCGGTTAGGTACCGTCCGGCGATTGCCGGTCTCCGGAAAAACACAGTTCTGTCTGCGAAAGGAACCGGGTAAAAGACATCGATTGGCTTTGCGTGGCTGATCTCACCGCTCATTCGCAGATGGGCAGTGAAGCCGACCGGACCCCAAATGCCCCAGATCATCTCGGACACATGCATTGGATTTCCGGCGTTCTTCCGTTCGAGGATCGGAGCGAGGTGCCTTGGTGGCAGCCAATCCGGGATGGGGTGTGGTTCCTCCATGAAGGAGATCATGGAGGCCAGGGCCTCTGACCCCTGCGGAAGCCGAAGGACAGCACCATTGACCTGATTGCGCGCGTCGGAGCGATATCGCTCGTAGCCGAAAAGGTATTCCTCCTCGAAATCGATCGGGCGGTGGCAGTAGATGTCGGTATCCACCCAGATCATGCCGGGGCGTTTCCGGACCATGTGGAACCGGAAGAGATCGGAAAAAAGTGCAACGCTTTCCGAGCGCGCATGAGTGACGAATTGCTCGGTGTCGAGAATGTCCCGGCCATCGGACACGTTGACGCCTTCGGGAACGCCCGTAACCTTGCTGTACGTAAAGAGCGTCGTCGGGTGGCCATTGGCGACGAAAGATGTCAGGCAAAGCTGCTCCAGCCAAGTGAGTGATCCGCCGATCCACAGGGTTCCTATGGGGGGAAGGGCGTTCTTATTGGCAGGCGTCTGAATATCTTTCATCGAGATGCTCTCTCAGGATTGAGGCTGTGAGCCGAGGGGACTCCCGGAGCCGGGGCATGCACTCTCGTCATGCCTGGGGGCCTTTCGCGAAAGAAAGAAGATGGTTTCATTTCTTGTGTACCACTGCAACCTGATCCCGGCGTCGCTTCTGATACTTTGCCTGGAAGACGAAGACGCCGGAGATATCGGTTCTCAACGCATTCAACTCGACTGCGACCTTGGGATCGGAGTGTTCGAACGACCCGGTGTTGAGGTATCCCTGAAACAGGGCCGCCGTCTTGGTGATCCCCGGTTTTTCATAGGCTTTGGGCTGCCAGCGGAGATCTTCGATGATATACAGGCCTTCCGGGGCGAGTTTGGGAAACAACTCAAGGAACGCGTTTTGCTGATGGTGCGAGGCGTGCGAGGCATCCTCGAGGATGATGTCGAATTCGTCGAACCCTGCCGCAGCGTCGGCGATCTTCTGACGCTCGTCCATGTCGCAGCGCAGGAAGTCGAAGCGCTCATGCTCGAACCAAGAAAAATCCGACACATCGAGCCCGATGATCCGCGCATTTGGAAAGTATTCGAGCCACATGCGGATCGAGGGAAGATCTGTCGTTTCCCGTGTGGCGGCATTTCCGTGTTCCGGCCCCCCAATAAGCAAGCCCATTTCAAGAAATGTTAGCTTCCGTTCCCGCAGCGGGGAAAAGAGCATGTGGTAGAGCTCAGTGTACCGATGCTTGCGCGATCCCTTGTCGGAGCCGAAGCGATCGGCAATCTCTGTCAGCCCGGGTTTCATGCGTGAACCTCCGAAGGCGCTTGCCACCGCACCTGGTAATCAGATTGCGCAGGTGCAGTAATCGCCGGAGCCGTGTTGGCGGTGGCTGACTTTTGCACGATGTAGAACAGATACCATCGGCCGGTCAGCTTTCGCGACCGGAAGCGCGCGCCGCCGGCACCGGTATCACGCACGTGCCGAAGCTTTTCCCCGGGGTGAAATGGAAGGGCCGTGCATTGAAGGATTTCGCAACCACGAGCATCTTGCCAGTAACGCCAGACCAGTTCGGGGCTGAATTGGTAGAAGCCGTGCCCAGCCCAGCCGGTCATCCCGTTTGCCGAGATGAAGACGCCGCCCTCGGAGAGCATTGAGAAGACGTTATCGAGCGCCTGCGGAGCGTTGAAAACGTGCTCCAGCGTGCCGCCGTCGAGGATGAAATCGAACCTGCCGCGTAAGTCGTCGCCTATCGGATAGTTCAGATCGTGAACAAGGTTGGATCCTTCGTAATCGGATGCGTCGAGGGCCTGCAGGGGCGGCAACCCGATCGCAGAGGTGAAGGTTTCTGCGTATCCGTCCTTCTGAAACAGGTCTTCGAGATCGCAGGAGAGTTCGGCGGTGCGCATCGCGCGGCGGATGCGGCCCCGGTGTTTGGGCGGGACTCTGAGGGACTGCCGACCGAGCATGAGGCCACTTTTCCGCTTCTTGAACAGATCGCGGTTGGCGATCAGTTGCAGGGCGATCGCCGCATCAATTCCCACGCGTGCTCTCCGTTTGATATGGCTGTTTCATATGATCGTTCTTTCGATCCCTTCCGCTTCATGCCATCAACAGATCGGGTGCCAAGATCTCGTATCGGTTGTCTGCGCAGATCTTTTCCCAATCCCGCGCATAAGCGGCATCGAGCCTTGCCCGGTCTTTCGGTGACCAGGGATCGTAGCTTCCCCATTTCCGGCCCTTCGGAAAGGCCTCCTGGATGTCGATGCGACAATCGACCATGGCCTTGAGCCCCCCTTCATCGGCTGCAGCCAGCATGCGCGACACGGCTTCGCCCGAGGCGGTGGGCCGGATCTGTGGTGATCCGGGTTCGCGAAGGAGCGACGCGTCGATCGCGTCGCCACAGAGATTCTGCAGTACCTGACCCGACAGGTGTTCGTAATCTTCGTAACGCCAGATGAACAGGCGGGCGGCGGGAAAGGCTGCCCTGACATCGGACAGCGCCTGGCGCCACGACGGTTTCTTTTCCAGGACCAGCTCCTTCATCTTCGCTTCGGTCACGAACAACTTTGGGGGGCTGTCGCGTTTGACCGAGCGCAGAAATTCCACATAGGCGGATGCAAAGAAATCCGCATAACCGCGGATTGCCATGTGAACCTCGGAGACTCGATATGGAATCTCGCGTGCGAAAATCTCCAGGAAATCCCTGCGGTATTCGTAAAGCGTTCCGCCTCTAACACATTGGCCGCAGTGTCCGGCCATGTTTTCGTCGGACATGATGATCCGCCGGGGCTGACCCTCGGAATGTGTATCGAAGAAATCTTGTGTCATGGACCGCAGCGTGTCGTCGTCAATTCGCCGCCGGCGAGGAAGGCCGAGGTTCAGATACGCGTTGAGCTGGACCGGGACGGTAAAATTCTTTCGCGTCGCGCGATGGTGAATATACCGGATGCCGTGGCGATCCAGGCGCTTTTCGTTGCGTTTCAGGATACCCTGTAGATGCGTCGTGGCAGTCTTGTGAAACCCGCCATGGACGATCACCGAAGTTTCATGCCGCCCCATGCGCGGCCTCGCGTTTTGTCGGGGCGCCGCCGGTTATGGCACCGATTGCCCTCCGGAACTCGGGCCAGCCCTCGCGCCCAAGCAATTCGTTTATCTTGTCCTCGTGCCAGCGACAGGCCTGTTCGTGCAGGCTTGCCAGCACGTCATCCGCCAGAAGTCGACCGTATTCGAGTCGCGCAGCAGACAGACGTTCAAGGATCGATTTGTCAGGCCGGTGATTGGCGTTCATGTGGCGCCAGTATTCGAGGCCCTGATCGACGTTCACATGGTTGGTGCGCCCGCGATCGCGTTTCACCAGGAAGCTTTCGACGGAGCGGACGGCATAGTGATGCAACCTTGCGTAGTCGTGCGTGAAGCCCGGGCTCGCTTTCCAGCCCCTGTGCTGAAACGCTTCGGAGACCGGGTTGCCACCGCCATCGACCCAAATGCAGGGCTCAGGCGGGTCGCAAAGGCGGGGGCGGTGTACGCCCATGCGCGCGAACTTCCCCGAATTCCGAAACAGCGTCTTGACCCCTCTGGCCCGGAAATTCGGAAAGCGGTTCTCGGGCGCGCATCTGAAGAACTGTTCGGTCACGAAGCCGCGTCGGTATGCCGTGTGCCCGCCGTTTCCGAAGAGCTTCCAGCAGATCGAAATCGCATCGACGTTGCCCACTGCATCCATCAGGTCGCTCAGGTGACCGGAACCAACCCGGATATTGAGAAACTCATCCACATCTGCGGACATCAGCCAGTCCGCCGATTTCACGACTTCCTGAAACCGGGCCCGCCTGAGCGCCTTGCGCTGCGGGCTGACACCAGGTTTGAGGCGGTTTGGGACATGTGTGGCAATCCCGAGGTCATCCAGCCTTGCGGCAATCTTATCTGTTCCGTCTTCGCAATCATTGGTGAAGATCACGAAATCCGTGAAGCCGATCGAGCGTGAATAGGCGATCCACTCGAGCATGAAGGCGCCTTCGTTTTTCATCGTGGTGACGATGACGAAGCGCTGCGGGGATGTATCGCTCACTCAGCCGCCTCCAGTGATACGTTGCGAGCGGCGCGGAATGCACGCTTGACGCGCTTTGCCATGCCTGCACGTCCAGATTGAACGTAGTAATGCTTGAGTGATCCCGCGTACCACGGAAGGTTCCGCCTGCAGCGATAGAGCCTGTAGAACTTCTCTTGCGTCAGTTCACCGAACAGCGCCTCGTCCATGACCGGCTTCAAAGCACCGATCTTTCGCAGGAAGACCGCGGATTTGTGGTTCGAGAACCAGCATTTGTACGCCTGTACACTGGGTGATGACAGCCTCTCGAAATGCCGCTTGTCCGGCTCGAAATAGGGATCGAAGAAGACGCTGACCTGAGTGGCATTCTCCAGATGACAGGCGGGATCGCTGAAAGGCAGGCTCCAATCCTGTTTCTGGCCTTTTGCATAGCGACTTTCCCAGGGCACCAGCTTGGGATCGAGTGTGGATTGCGGATTGAAGGCCAGCACATGGGCCCCGGGAACCAGAGCTGAGAACGACAGGGCTCCGAAGGCACCCATCGAACTTCCGGCAAAGAGCACACGTTCGTAGTTTGCGAAGAACCCGTCATCAGCGAGGGTCTGCATCCGCGCGATGAGGTTCGGTTCCCTGTACCAGTCGCCTCTGTGTGCCATGATCCCGAGATGCGAAGCCTTGGCATCGCGTGCGTACTTGTAGGCCCATGGAAGGCGTCGGGGTGATCTGTCCCGGACATTTGACAGGTTGTCGAACGTCACGAGCAAGACCGGCGCAGAACGCGCCACGAAGAGGAGCGAATGTCCATTGGTCTTTTCTAGGAAGCCCGTCCCGTGACCGCCTGGCATCAGCTCCGGGAACCACAAGGGAAGATCGGCTTCGTCAGCGGACGGAGCCTGTGCCTTACCATCTTCCGGCAGCCGTGATTCCAATTGCCTGTATCCCCCGACTCAGGTTGCGGAGTTGTAGGTTCGACGACAGGGTTTTTTTGCTCGATATGCCCCGTTTGTTCATTCGAGTGTGCCAGCATTCAATGAGAGATTTCAAGTGGAGGCGCCGAACCTGACACCGTGGTGTTGCGCAGCTCGGCAGGGCCGGATGGCGTCGGGCTGGAACCTTGTTCTTGGAAAAATGAGTGCCATGGATCGGGTTCGGGACAGTTCCCAATCCATGGCACCCTAATTTCGAGGACCCTATTTGGCGTTCAGGTCCCTTGTATCGCCATCGCCCCAAACACACGGGCGATCACTCGTTACTCTTCACTCATACTCTCGTGTGAACGACACGAACTTGGTACACACAAAGAGATTAGCTCGTCTAATTTGAGATTAGTATGATTTAATTCACAAAGGGAAGGCGTTTTTGGCAGATATCCCGTGACAGAGCTTTTCGGCTGCGCGAACAATCGGCGGGCCCGATGCCTTCGGTTCTTGTTAAGTTACTGATTTAAAACAGAAATCCATCCATCTGCGAGCCAGCTGCTGATGGTCTCCGTTTCGGTTTTGGGGCCGATCACGACGCGGTTATCCGGTGTGCCGAGCCAGGCGCCCCACCACGAGAACGTGCTGTTCGAGATAATGTTGTGCCGGCAGGCGACCATCAGCCGGAGGTCTTCATGGGCGCTATCGGGGCCGTTTATATCGACCACGACGGTTTCCGCCGGGAGGTTCAGGTTGCCTCTGGCCCAGTCGGGATCGTCGGAGAAAACGAAGACGGTAGGCATTTCACCAATCTCGGCAGCGAGACGATCGAGCGCCGTACGGTAATAGTGTTCGGTGCATACGGCGTCCGGGGCGACATCGAGAAAATCGCCCCGCCTGACGTGCAGCGATGCGGAGAGGCAGCCTGTGATCCGGGCGGCAAACTTTTGGTTCGCCGCACTTGGCGGCGTCGTGACGCGGCATTCGCGGCGTAATTCATCGGCGATATGGGCGAAATAGCCCTCATGCTGCCAGTAACCGTGGAGGTAGCTGTCATCAGGCCAGGTCAGAAAATTCGGATGGTGCCCGCGCTCGCGGCGGATCTTCGGAGAGAGGCCCAGGTAGCGCCATAGGAAGTAGGCTGTCGGCCGATCCCACCGGAAGGGCGGAAGACGCTCGGGCTCGACCACCCGCCACGCGAAATGAGGGCGGGCGGGCGCGTCGTTCATGCGCGCGAGCATGCGCTCGTCCACAGAAACCTCGACGCCGAGGCGCGCGGCAAGACCGCGCGCGGCGGCGTATTCGAAGAGCTGGTTGCCCATGCGGCCATGGAGCCGGACGTAAATCATGGACGCCGGGATAGCCCCCGGTCGCGTCGCTGCGCAAGATGTGTTGAGGTTACTCCGCCGCTATCATCCCGGGCGCGCGTAGTTCGGGCGCCACTTCATCCTCGGTATTGCGGATCAGTTCAAGGAGCACCCCCAGCGCCGTCGCGACCAGACCCGTGCCCACGTAAAACGCCAGCCCGATCAGGATGGAACCGGTTGCAAATCCGGTGATTACGGCACCGACGATGCCTGTCGCCATGCCCAGAAAGATCATAGAAATCAACATTGCTCGACCTCCAATGGCGCCGAGTTTGTCGATAGATTTGGGCACCATTGGGGCCAAAGATGGCCGAAAGTAACGAATTCTCCGTTAACCGCCCCAGGTCCAAGGCCTTGTAAAGGCGCCGAGAACTTCGGAAACCTTCGCTTCCTCGGCCTTGTGTGCCGGGTCGAGATGGGCCACCAGCCCGCGTTTCTTGTCTTCGACGATCTCGTGAACGCGCGTCTCAAGGCCGGCATCCGCAAGGGCACGGTCATAGATTCGCGTGATCGCGCGCCGCCGGAGATCGGGTTTGAAGACTTTGCCGACCGCCGTTTTCGGCAGTTCCGGCAGGATTTCAAGATGTTTGGGGTGCGCCGCGCGCTCGTGGATCCGCTCCTTCGCGAATTCCATGAGTTCTTCCTCTGTAACGCTGGCGCCCGCCACCAGTTCGACATAGGCGCAGGGAATTTCGCCGGCATGGGCGTCGGGCTGGCCGATCGCGCCGACCATGGCCACCGCATCGTGGCCCGCAAGCGCCTCTTCGATCTCGGCGGGATCGATATTGTGGCCACCCCGGATGATCAGATCCTTCGCGCGGCCGGTTATCCAGATGTAGCCGTCGCTGTCGATCCGGCCCAGATCACCCGTCCTGAGATAGCGATCGTAGTGGAAAAGGTTCCGGTTCTTGTCGGCCTCTGTATAGGTGGAACCGGCATAGACGCCCGGGTTCGCCACGCAGATCTCGCCGATATCGTCGGTGGGCATCTCCGCGGGCCCGTCTTCAGTGTGCACGAGGATGCGCACGTCGGTGTAGGGGAACGGTATGCCGACGGAGCCGATCTTCTTTTCCCCATCGAGCGGATTGCAGCTGACGAGGCATGTGGCTTCAGTCAGGCCGTAGCCTTCCACGATCTTGATCCCCACGGCCTTCTCGAACTTCTTGTAGAGTTCTACAGGCAAGGGCGAGGAGCCGGAGAAGGCCGTCTTAACCGTCGACACATCGGCATCGACAGGCCGTTGCATCAATGCGGAAATCGCGGTGGGAACGGTGATGATGAAGGTCGTCTTCCAGCGTTCACAAAGCTTCCAGAAGTTATCGAACACCCCGTCGCCCCGGTAGCCCGCCGGGGTGGGGAAGACGACGTGCGCACCCGAGGCGATCGCGGACATCAGGATCACGTGGACGGCGAAGACATGGAACAGCGGAAGGGGGCACATCACGCTGTCTTCCTCGGTGAAGAGGAGTGTGTGGCCGACCCAGCCGTTATAGATCATCCCGGAATAAAGGTGCTGCGCGACCTTGGGCATCCCGGTCGTGCCACCGGTGTGGAAATAGGCCGCCACCCGATCCCTGCCGCCATCTTCAAAGCTGAGCGTTGCTGGCTGCTTTGCCATTTCCGCGTTGAAATTGAGGATGCGTGCGTGGTGCTTGACCTCAACTTTCGGTCGGATCAACGGTACGATCCAGCTTTTGGGCGGGGTGAGATAGCGGTTAAGGTCGATCTCGAGAACGGTTTCGACATTGGGCGCGAGCTTGACCGCCTCGGCCGCCTTCTGTGCGACATCTGTCTTCGGAAACGGCTTCAGCGTGACAAGCACCTTGGCCTTCGTTTCGCGCAGGATGGCGCCGATCTGTTCGGCGTCGAGCAACGGATTGATCGGGTTCGCGATCCCCGCGACCATCGCCCCCATCAGCGTCAGGACGGCTTCATTCGCATTGGGCAGGAGGTAGGCTACGACGTCGGTTTCGCCGACGCCGAGCGAACGGAATAGGTTGGCGGCGCGGCAGGTGCCCGCCTTGAGATCGGACCAGGTAAGGGTTTCGGCCTTGTCCTTCGGACCGGACAGGATCTGATAGGAAACCGCCGGACGGTTGCCATGCTTCGTGGCAACCCTGTCGATGAAGCCGTAGAGCGCCTTCGGCAGGTCGCGATCCTCCCAAGGCATTTCCTCTTCAATGCGCTTCGAGTCCGCGACTGTCGCAAACTGACCCATTCCCGTTCCTCCCCTGACCGGTCACTCCCGCTCACCGGCTCCTTTAATGTGGTGCGGGGGCGTGAATATCCAAACCTTTTCGCTCCTCCAAGCACCGGAATGGTTTTGGGACGTAGCGTTACACGGGAAGGTTCGGGCGGTCTATTCGGCTGCCAGACCGTCGGTGAACTGGAGCTTCGCGAGACGGGCATAGAGACCGCCATCGGCGACGAGGCTTTGATGGGTTCCTTCGGCGACGATCCGGCCGTCTTCAAAGACGAGGATGCGGTCGGCCTTCTTAACCGTGGCGAGGCGGTGGGCGATGATCAGCATGGTGCGGTCTTGGCTCAGCCGGTCGACGGCCTGCTGGACGGCCCGTTCGCTTTCTGCGTCGAGCGCACTCGTGGCCTCGTCGAGAAGCAGGATCGGTGCGTCACGCAGGATCGCACGGGCCAGCGCGATGCGCTGTTTCTGGCCGCCCGAGAGCATGATGCCGCGCTCGCCCACATAGGTTTCATAGCCTTGGGGCAGCGCACGGAGGAACGTATCGGCCGCCGCGGCCTCGGCCGCTGCCTCGACTTCGGCATCGGTTGCGTCGGGGCGCCCGAAACGAATGTTGTCGCGTGCGCTTGCGGCGAAGATCACCGGATCCTGCGGGACGAGCGCCATGTGGCGCCGAAAAGCGGACCGGGCGATATCGCGCAAATCCGTGCCATCGACACGGACCGCACCGCCGTGGGGATCGTAGAACCTGAGCAAAAGCTGGATCACCGTGGTCTTGCCCGCGCCCGAGGGCCCGACAAGCGCGACCGTTTCACCAGGTTCGATATCGAAACTGACGGCGTCCAGCGCTTTCTGTTCGGGGCGCGAGGGATAGCTGAAGCTGACGTTCTCGAAGGAGACCTGGCCCGTAAGCGGGCCCTCGAGGGCGCGAGGCTCCTCAGGATCGGTGACGGTATCTTCGGCATTCAGCAGTTCGACCAGCCGTTCGGTTGCGCCTGCGGCGCGCTGAAGCTCTCCCCAGATCTCGGAAAGCGCGCCGACGCCGCCCGCGAGGATCACGGCGTAAATCACGAACTGCACCAGTTCGCCCGTGGTCATGGCTTCAGCCCGCACGTCGCGCGCGCCGACCCAGAGGACGCAGACGATGCCGGCAAATGCCACGGCAATCACGATCACCGTCATGATCGCCCGGACACCGACACGCTTGTGTGCCGCGCGGAAGGCCGTTTCGGTCACGTCGGCGAAGCCTCGGCGGCTTTCAGCCTCGTGAGTGAAGGCCTGCAATGTCTGGACCGATGACAGCGCCTCGGAGGCGTTGCCGGACGAGGCCGCGATCCAATCCTGGCTTTCACGGGACAGCTTTCGCAGCCGCCGGCCAAGCACGATGATCGGCACTACAATCAGGGGGATCAGGAGGATCACGAGCCCAGCCAGCTTCGGCGATGTCACGACAAGCATGATGAGCGCACCGACGAGCAATATCGCGTTTCTTAGCGCGATCGAGATCGAGGATGAAATGACGCTGAGGATCAGGGTGGTATCGGTGGTGATCCGGCTGAGCACCTCTCCGGTCATGATCTTCTCGTAGAAGGCTGGGCTCATCCCGACCATCCTGTCGAAGACCGACTTGCGGATATCGGCGATCACACGCTCACCCAGCCGGGTGACAAGATAGTAGCGCATGCCTGTGCCGACGGCGAGGAGCCCGGCGATCGCGAGGGCGGCGAGGAAGTAGCTGTCGAGGAGTTCGGCTGCCGAGGTTTCGAATCCATCGACGACACGGCGCACGGCGAGGGGAAGAACGAGCGAAATACAGGCCGTGGCAACGAGTGCCGCCAGGGAGGCCGCAACCATCACACGGTAGGGTGCGAAATAGGGCGCGAGCCCACGTAGCGAGCCGATCTTGCGCGACTTGGCGCGTTCCTCACTCGAGGCTGTTGACTCCGCCATTACCCGGTCCTCCCGTCGCGAGCGATATCCGTCGCGTTTTAAGGGATCAACCCCGGAGACCGCACCGGATCACTTCGCCGCGGCGCGCGAGAGGGGGCAGGGTGTGTCATGAACGAGAGTGTGTGCAGATGTTGGAGCGGGCGGCGGGAATCGAACCCGCGTCATCAGCTTGGAAGGCTGAGGTCTTACCACTACACAACGCCCGCTCGGCCAGTTTTCGGCATAATTCATTGGGTTTTGAGGGTCAAGCGCGAACGTGTTTTCCGCCCAAAGCCGCCCTTGGGACGGGAATGGTACGCCGCGGTGCAGCTTCCCCGAAGCGGTTCTCTGATCGCGGTAGTGTCAAGGGCGTTGGGTTTGTTGTCCGCCGGGGTCTTAGTCCTCTCCGAAGTCAGGTGATGCTGCTTCATAATGGCGTCCGGGGCTGATCGTCTGGAATGTCATTCACGAGGTTGATGCTGGTTGCGCCACCTCGACCGCTTTATGCGAGATCGATCTGCCTCCGTCCCGGAGGACGCCAAACCCACCCTATCCTTGGGCGGGTATTCTGTTTGTCAGGTCGCGGGCTCCTTTGTCCAACTGAACTCTGTTCCATCGCGCCAGATGGCGTGGAGAATAACGGCGATTTTGCGCGCGGTAGACACGGCAGCCTTCTTGAAGCCTTTCCGAGCGCTGAGCCGGATCGCCCAGGCCTTGAGAGGGGAGAACCGCCTGACTTGCGTCATCAAGGACGTTGCAGCAGAGACGAGCAATCGACGCATCTCGGCATCCCCGCATTTGGAGATGCGGCCTGTTCTGTCGATCTCACCCGATTGATATCGTCGTGGTGTCAGTCCCAGGAACGCGCCGACATCGCGCGACCGGCGGAACCGGCTTGCATCGTCAACAGTCGCAATGAAGTTGAGGGCGACGAGTGGACCTACGCCGGGCACCGTCATTAGGCGACGGGCCAATGTGTTCTGCCTGGCAACATGCATCAGTTCATATCGCCCAGAGCTTCCGCCGAGGCGCAAAGCTTTTTGTGGATGGGGATCATGGATTGCGCTAAGAGCCCCAGCATTGGGTCACTTGAGCCAGCCTCGGCAAGTTGGTCCCGGAAGCCTTTGCGGTGATGGGCGCGTACTGGTCACTGCGCGGTGGGCTTCGAGATAGGTTGCTTTGATCACTATAGTCTTCTCGTCGCTATGCCCGGCGGCCAGACCGGCCAACATGCGGGGCCGCCAACACATCACCTGCTCTCTTACCTTCGCCCAACTCGAAGCGGCTGGCTGAACTGGGGAGGCAGATTTTCAGGTTTCTGCGAGATCAGACTTCGGCTGCCGTCTTAAGTTTCTTGTTTAACTTCGGAACTATCCTCGTCGCCTTCATGTACGCTCGTCATCAGTCGGTCGGCATAGCTTGGGATGTCACTACGTTCGATGCCGATCTCCGCGAGTTGTTTGTCGCTGAGCAGGCTCAATGCCTGCATCAGTCTTGCAGTCTGCAAAGCCCGCAGAGTGGAACGCAAAGCCCTGCTTACCGTCTCGCTGGAAGGTGTCGATGTGATCCTGAACGAGAAGTGGATGTGTCATGCGTAACGGTTACGGGTTCCAGTAGCACCGTCAAGCGCCAAGGTTTTTGGTGGGTAGCGCCCTGTTGCGGAAGGAAGAATGATCAAGGCACTTTCGAAAAGATCGAAGGCACTTTCCCAAGAGCGCCGGAGGACCACAATCCAGCTAGAGGAGAGTGACCTCGATAGGCTGGCTGCGTAGAGTCTCGCGTTGGCTCAAGAAATCGAAGAGCTCCGCGCGTTCATTCGGATGCGCTTGGATCTGGCAAAGCAGGGAAGAATGACTTGCTAAGCTTTTTCTGATGATTGGGCGAGACTCGCGTTCCTAGTAGTGAACATCAAAGCTTGGCAGACCACTCCGCCACTGCCTCCGCCGCGACGCGCGCGTAATCGGTTGCAGTGGCGCCGGTGACTTTCTTTCGGGGTTTCAAGTCGTGGTCGCCGTCTTCGAACCAACGGACCTCTACCTTCAGTGACAACTTGTAGCCGGGCACTTCATCCTTCGTCCCGAAGGGATCACGGGTGCCTTGGCAGATGAGACAAGGCGTCTCCAAGTGTTCCAAGTGCGCCGTCCGCAATGCATCCGGTTTTCCGGGCGGATGGAATGGATAGCCGAGGCAAAGCAAACCCTTGATTGTGCCAGCCGCGAATAACTCGTCCGCTGCCATGCTGGCGACGCGCCCACCCATCGACTTGCCGCCGACTATTAGCTTTTCCACAGCTCCGAGGTTCGAGATGGCCTCTGCGTATTCCGGGATCAGTCTATCGGCGGGAGGTGGTGGCCTCCGGGTCCCGCTCCTCCGTGCCGCCATGTAGCCAAACTCGAACCGTGCGACCCTCATCCCTGCCTCGGTTAATGCCGTCGCGAAGAGCGTCATCGAGGGCGAGTCCATCGGTGCCCCTGCGCCATGCGCGAGGAGCACCGTTACACCAGCGTTCTCCGGTCCGTCGAAAAGGAAGTCGGTCATAATGAGCGGTCTTTCATTGAGAGAGAGATCGGAGCCAACGCTCGAAGCATGCACTCAATGGGATAGCAGTAGTTCATCAAACAATCGCGGGGAATGACGATCCCTCGAGCATCCCGACGAAGGCCTCACCAGATTGACGGATATTGCCCATTCTCATAGCGGGACATCGTCGTAGCCGCGCGAGTGTCCCGACCGCGTTTCCTCGATAGTCTCTTCTGTCGCCTTCGACATCACGTTGAACAGGCGCGTGACTTCTTCGGTGTATTGCTTGACTGCCGTGCTAATGAAATCCGACTGGACCTGCATCAACTCCATGGGGCTCTTGCATGCCAGGATGGCCTTTTGAGTTTCCATATCCTGCTGCAGCCGTTCCATCACGAACTTCGCGCTTTCGGACATGATGTCCAGCCAAGCCTTTGTCGCAACCGGACTGACCGCCATCATGGCGGCAGTGAACTCCGGGGTGCCGATGTTCTCGGCCACTTCTTCCTTCTTCTCGGGACTTGCCATTTGGCGTTCTCCTTGGGCGTTGAGAGAAAGCGTGGCGCCGGAACACCCACGCCAAGTTACTCGCTGCATTATTGCGCGGTTCGATAAATCAAACCTTGATCTGGGTCTTGTCGCGTTTCGGGGCCGAGGACAGGAGCGCGGACGGCTGATTTTGAGACCCCGGAAGAAAGCTCGCCAAAAGAGAACCCCGGCCGCGAGTTCGGGCCGGGGCAGTCGTCCATCTCGGGACAGAGATGTACATGGGAACGTTCTATTAACATATCATCATCGAGATATGTCTCCTTGATGCAGGTCAATCAAGAAACGAAAACGCGAGAGACGAGATTGCCAATACCGTATCCAACCATCGTTTGGGACCGTATCGTCGAAGGAAGCGGCGACCGTGGAGCCATCCGCGCAGGATGCATAGGACCAAGGAGTGACCATGATTGAACGGATCGAGACAGGGCAGAGAATGAGCAAGATCGTCAAGCACAACGGCGTGGCCTACCTGTGTGGCCAGGTCGGGGCCGGTGATACGGTGACCGAGCAAACCCGCGACTGCCTGTCCCGGGTAGAGACGCTCCTGGTGCAGGCCGGCTCCTCGCCCGGGAGGATCCTTCAAGCCGTGATCTGGCTGTCGGACATGGCTGATTTTACCGAGATGAATGCCGTCTGGGACGCTTGGGTGCCGGAAGGCCATGCCCCGGCGCGCGCCTGCGGGGAAGCGAAGTTGGCGCGCCCGGAGCTGAAGGTCGAAATCATTGTCACAGCGGCCTGCTGAGCGAACCGGAGGATCAGTCGATGAAAGTGATCGTGCTCGGCGCCGGCGTGATCGGTGTCACCACTGCCTGGTATCTTGCGCGCGCTGGAGCGGAGGTCACCGTGATCGACCGCCAGCCCGGCCCGGGGCTTGAGACGAGCTATGCGAATGCCGGCGAGCTTTCCTACGGGATGACGTCACCCTGGGCGGCGCCGGGCATTCCCATGAAGGCGCTGAAATGGCTCTTCATGAAACGCCGTCCGCTTTTTATCTGGCCGTTGATCAGCCCGACCATGTGGATGTGGGGGCTCCAGATGCTTCGGAACTGCGATGAGGACAGCTACCGGACCAACAAGTCGCGCATGGTGCGCATCTCGAGCTATTCCCGCGACTGCCTGCCCGATCTGATAGCCGAGACAGGCATCGTGTTCGATGGTCGCGCCCAGGGCACGCTTCAGCTTTTCCGGAACGAGAAGCAGTTGAAGGCGTCGAAGGCGGACCAGGACATCCTGGCGGAGTACGACTCGCCCTTCGAGGTTCTGGACCGGGAGATGTGCATCGCCGTGGAGCCCGCGCTGGCGCATGTCCGCGACAAGTTCGTCGGCGGGCTGAGGCTGACGTCGGACCGGACTGGTGATTGCCGGATGTTCACGGTCGCACTTGCCGAGAAATGTGCCGAGATGGGGGTTGAGTTCCTGTATGGCCAGACGATCCGGGGCATAGACGTCGAGGCGGGCCGCGTGGTCGGGGTCGAAACCGAGCCGGCCGGCCGGATCACAGGCGACACCTATATCTGCGCCATGGGCAGCTTCGCTCCGCGGGTCCTGAACCCCATCGGCATCCGGTTGCCGATCTATCCCGTGAAGGGATATTCGGTGACGCTTCCGGTGATCGACGACGGCGCGGCGCCGCAATCGACGATCATGGACGAGACGCACAAGGTGGCAATCACGCGGTTGGGCGACCGCATCAGGGTAGCGGGCCAGGCCGAGATTGCTGGGTATTCCGGGCGGCTTGGCCCGCATGCGACGGATACGGTGCGGTACGTGGTCAACGATCTGTTCCCGGGGGGCGGCGATCTCTCGAAGGCGGAAGGCTGGACCGGCCTGAGGCCGATGACGCCGGACGGCACGCCGGTTCTCGGGCCTACCCGCCTGAAGAATCTTTTCCTGAACACGGGCCACGGCACTCTCGGC
This sequence comes from Ovoidimarina sediminis, assembly GCF_032586175.1. Taxonomy (NCBI): domain Bacteria; kingdom Pseudomonadati; phylum Pseudomonadota; class Alphaproteobacteria; order Rhodobacterales; family Roseobacteraceae; genus Ovoidimarina; species Ovoidimarina sediminis. The sequence goes on along the minus strand of NZ_JAWHTE010000024.1, from coordinate 39,215 downwards.
TGGACGATGTCGGCCGGCTCTGGGAAGGCAATGGCGGATCTTGTCCTTGGTCGGAAACCAGAGATCGAGTTCGAGGGACTTACTGCTGAGCGATATGGTGGATGAGCATAGGCTGACCAGGCGCTTCGCTACGCGAACGAACGGTAAGCGGGAATGACTTCAAGTTTCGTCACCAGACGTGAATTCAAATATTAGGCAACGGCTACCCTGCATAAGATATGGCCGTTGGCCTTGAGACGTTTCGACGATCTCGGAAGGTTGGCATGTTTCACGACTGCCGTCCGAGTCGATTTGAGCCGAATCGGCCCATTCGATAAACTCTGTCACTGTGTTAGTAAGTCCCGCGTAGAGCTGTAATCGTGCTGGGGAGAGAGCGATGTCGGTTCAAACAACTAAAGATCGAGCTGTCGAGGCATCTGCCGAGGCAAAAACGTCTTCTGGCGAAGGTATTGGCGACAGCCACGTTCCGGAATGGGCGGAAAACATGGAGCACACGCTGAAACGCTTGACCGAAGAGAAGCAGGCGAAACGCGACCTGCAACCGGGGCTATACCTGTGAGACGGGTAGGAACGGAAGACTCGCTCTGGCACCGCCGCCGAGTGCTTGTCATCTCCTATCAGCGGTTTCTTGCGGCTGACCGCGCCTGGGTCGAGGCCAGTGATGCGGCACGGGAATGGGTGCGCGGCATGCCGAAATCGGTTCTTGCGATCGGAGCACCTCGCTCACGTATCAGGTCGCTTTACTCGAAGCGGGAGCGCGCACTCACGCGTTTGCAAGTGGCGAAGCTGAAGCTCGAAGAGGCGCGCGTTCGCTTCGAAGTCAAGCAGGTGAAAGTGCACCCAGCTCTTCTCGGTTCGATAACTTAGACACCGACTGAGCTTGAATTGCGTCGGTTCGCTGACGGCGACTGTCTTTCTAGACAGGCTGAGCGTCCGCGATGCGGACCGAGGCGTCATCCTTCGATGGGTTGAGACGCGCACCGGCGCGCCTCAGTTTTGCAATGAAAGGTGCAGCTCGAGTTAGGCAAGCGCCAGATTTGTTGCGCTTTCGCGCCCATCCCGGCCAGCCTCGACATCGAACGTAACCTTCTGATCATCTGCAAGGCCAGTAAGACCCGACCGCTCAACGGCGGAGATGTGAACGAAGATATCCTTTCCGCCCGCATCGGGGGCGATGAAGCCATATCCTTTGGTGGTGTTGAACCATTTCACGGTGCCAGTGGCCATTCCGTGTCTCCTTCATTTCTAGTGCTGCTCGCGACATGCGGCAGTTCGGCGTCGTCATGGCAAGATCGAGTGCCAGACGCCAATAAAGGAGAAAGGTCTTCGATAGAGATAACGTAGCTCTATTGATGTCGTTGATGTGGCCGATTGCGTCAAGCGCTTGGAGAGAGTGCTACTGCTTCGTTTGCTGAAGGAAAAACTTAGCCCATCAGTCTTCCGCTGCTCGAAACGCGTCCGCGATGATCTGGGCGCCTTCATGTTGCATCATGGCGCTGGCCAAGGCGATCGTGACATCCGTGTGAGAGTGTTCTGCGGCGGGACCGAATTCATTCATGACCATTCCCTTGGCGAGGTGCAGGTACTGTTCCGCGCGGGAGCGAGAGAGCTCCATCATCGCGTCCAGATACGCTGTCGACATTCTGTGTTCCTCCGAAATCAGATCTTGTCACTCGCGGCTTGGAGCCTGTGCCCCGCACCGCATCCGAGGCAGGAAAGATACCGTTTAAGGCGGGAAAGTTAACTTCTAACGACACGAAGCTACCATTGAATGCGATATAGGCTCAGCCTAGCGTGTTCTTGCTGCGTATCGGAGGAACAGATGGCAAAGAATAAAGAAAGAGATTGGTCGGAGATCTTCGAGGAAGCCCGCACCAAGGCGAAGGGCGACGTCGACGCCCTGATGGAAGAGATTAAGCCAAGGTTTCAGGAGTTCGTTAAGAAAGCACAAAAGGCAAACTTTCACGACGTGGCAGAAGACGTGCTTGAAGCCGTGGAGAAGCTGGCCAGTGATCTGAGGAAGCAGGTTAAGGGAAACTCAACCAATGCCGCCAAGACCAAGGCAGAGGACAAGCCAAAGAAACCAAGACGGCCGAGTTACATCCTTGAAGATGATACGCTGCTTTACCGCATGTCACCCGACATCAAGTCCAAGCACAATCTAACGGAAGACGAGGTACAAAAGGCCAAGGAGAAAGCGGCGCTCTGGAAGGCACAGGACGCCCCGCTCAAGGGCAAGCAAAACTGATTGAGAGTTTCCCCCGTCCAGGAAGGCAAGCCGGGTTTGCGCAATTGCCTTTGCCAAGGTCATCACAACTGACCCGCTCCCATTTGGTGGCCAGCCTAGTATCAATATGCTCGCACCTGCACACGTTCTCCGATCTCGTTCAGAATCCCGCGCAGCGCGTCAAAATTCTCGTGGCGGACCCTGAGCCAAGCATTCGCCATGTAACCGGCCTCGACGCCTTGCGTCGGCGTGCCGGGAGTCGGGAAATGCTCGCCGACAATCAGGTCACGATACTTGCCAAAAACCTCGTCCGTGCCCTCATAGCCCGCAATATTCCCATCCTGGTCTGGCCGGAGGGCTATGATCCCGCAGGCGTAGCGGCGAGAGGCGCGCTGTTCGATCCTGGTATGACAGACGGCGAGAGCCCATTCGCGGTAGAGGTCGAACTCGTTCCCTGCGCAGTAGCTGTCCCACTGGCCGACGCCCGGCGGACGACAGCCAATTTCGGAAAACTTTAACCCCTTGGGTCCGAAAAACCATTCCATATGCGTGGCTGCCGTCGTGATGCCCAGCGCCTCGATCACACGGCGGCCCATCTCTCGCAGCTCACCGTAACGCGGCGCCTCGACCTCGTTCGTTGAGACGATCTGGGGCGAAATCCAGCGCGTGCGCATCGCCTCCAGCACGTTGGGGTAGTAGTGGCTGATGAAATCATGGGCGACGTGACCGTCGACCGTCAGCGTATCGTAGAAGCCTTCGTGGCCCTCGATGAATTCCTCCATCGCGGCAGGAGCGCCGTCGGCCAAACCGCAGGCGCGCGCCACCGCCTCAAGTTCCGCGTCATTCTCTGCGCGGTAGGTGCCTGCCGCCCCCGCCGCATCGCGTGGTTTCAGGATTACCGGGTAGCCGACCGAGCGGGCGAAGTCGCGCGACTCAATAAGGCTCGAAACACCCGCCGAGGCCGCCGTTGGCAAGCCCGCCTTCCTCAGCACATCCTTCATCGCCACCTTGTCGCGGCAGAGATACGCGGTGCTGGACGAAATCCCGGGGATGCCCGTGCGCTCGCGGACATGGGCCACGGGCAGGGTGTGGGCCTCAATCACCGTCTCCATGCGGTCGACCCAGAACTTCTCCTGCGCTTGCCTAACTGCCCATTCCAGCGCGCCTTCGTTGGTGACGGATTCGATCTGCTGATAGCCCCTGAGCCAGCCCTTTACCTCATCGTCGAGCCATTCATAGGGCCGCTCGCCGATGCCGTAGACATGCGCGCCAATCGAGGCCAATGCGCGCACGAATTGCCGCTGGTTGGCGGGAAAGGATGGTTCGATGAAGAGGATGTTCATGGGGCACCTCGGTCAGGGAACAAGATCGTCGAGGTATAGCGGAAGCATCTCCCGCCATGTCGGCCAGTCGTGGTCGTATTCGTGGCCCCAGGGATCGACACGGTTGGGTATGCCCTTGGCGCCAAGGATGTTGGCCAGACCCCATGCCTCGTCGGGGTTTTCCCACCGGCCCTGGCCATAGGACAGGACGATGAACCGCTGGCGGAGGCGGTTCAGAAGCGGGCCTTCCAGCCCCGGAAGGAACTTAAGAGGCGAGGCAAAGTAAAAATCGCCGTTGCCCTCGAAGCCAAGCAGACGCTCCAGATCGTACGTGCCGCTCATGCCGACGGCGGCGCGGAAGAGATCCGGATACCGGCAGGTCACGGACACGGCGTTGAACGCGCCGATCGAGGCGCCGGTGGCTAGAACCTCGATCCCTTCGCTTTCGCAATCGGTGCGGATGGCGGGGACAAGCTCATGCGCCACAAACTCGTGGAATTGGTTCAAAAGCCAGCAGCGATGCTCGACCGACCCTTCCCCGTTGGCCAATGCCCGCCCCGCGACACTGTCGACGGAGTAGACCTTGATCCGCCCGGCCTCCAGAAGCGGCGCGAGGGCTCCGATCAGTTGCATCCGCTCGATTTCTTCCGCATCGCCACCCGCGGTCGGGAAGATCAGCACCGGCTGGCCGAAATCGCCCCATCGCACGACGCGCATGTGACGGTGAAGCCGCCCGGAATGCCAGTCAGAAACCGTCTTGGTCACCGACCCGACCTTCCTGTTCGCGCCATGTCTGGATGCGATCCCAGAAAAGCTGTGTGAATTCGTCGATCTCATGGGCTGGGAACAGCGCCTCGACCTTCTGCCGGATCGCGTCGCGTAGCGTATCCGAACCGAAGAACTCGTAGGCAAGCTCGTCCAGGTGCCCAAGCTCGCTCCGGCAGAACTCCCGGAACTTCTCGGTCTCGAACCTCTCATGCGCGATCCGGGCATATTCCCGCAACCGCTCGCGTGGCGAAAGGTCCTTTTCCGCTATGTCGTAGAAGGGTTGCCAATCCATGTTCCGCCGCATCGGCCGATCGGTCGCTGCGCAGAAGATCGACCAGCGCAGATTGGCCTTGATTAGCCAGGGAAAGTGGTAATGCAGCGAGGTCACCTGGCTGTCCGGGCAGGCATTGGCGAAGTCGATCGGATGCCAGACGCCGTCAGGTGACCGGAGCGCCTCGCAGGAATTGAAGTCCCAGCCGAAGAAGGCGTTGATCGTCATCGTCATGTCTTCGAGGACCGACTGGTCCTCCGCGTCGAGAAAATCGATCTCCATCCGGTAACGGTCGTGAAGCGGCGCGCCAGGATCGTAGTTCACCTTGCGCAATTGAGGCCCGAGACCGACGCAGCGGACAAACCAGTCGTGCGGCAGAATGGCCTTCTGTAGGTTCATCACTTCGGTTCCACTTGCGTCGTAGGCACGGTGGAGATCGCCTGCGTCGTTGATCCGCGTTACACCCTTCCAGCCGCCCCCGTGATACGGCTTCATAAAGAAGGGATAACCGATCTTTTCGCCGATCTCGTTTAGATCGAACATGCGCGCGTATTTGCGAAGCGTAGGCTCAAGGTCGTCCGATGGATCGTAGGCCTTGGGCGGCAGCATCCAGGTTTCGGGCACGGGCAGGCCAAGCCGCGTCATCGCCGCGTAGCTCGTGTGCTTCTCGTTCGATTGTAGCGACCACGGGTTGTTGTAGACATAGAGGTCGTTGACGAGGATCGCTTTCTTAATCCACTCGCGGCTGGTCGAATACCAATGTGTCAGCCGGTCGATGACCACGTCGTACTTGACGGGTTGGTGCAAGCTGTAGGGTTCGATCGTCACCCGCTCACAGGCAAATTTCAGCGTCTTGCCCGCGTGGGTCATCCCGTCGAGGTTCAACGCATCGAACAGCGTCTCGTAGGCAATCGGCCAACAGATGTCCGCGCCCAGCGATAGACCGATATTTACGTTGCGGTCGGCCATGATCTCTCCCTCCTCCGACTGCCGGCCACTTCCGTCAGGCCGGGTCGCTTATTTCGCCTCCGGCGCAAAGACCCATATCAGGGCATCGCGTATTTGGTCGCGCCAGTTGTGCCAGTGATGCCCGTCCCAGGAGCTCTGAAAGTCGACGGCTACGCCCTTTGATCTCAGGAAATCCGCGAGCGCCCGGTTCTCCTCGGCCAGCCCCTCAAGTTCTCCGGTCGAGACAAAGGCCCGCATCGGCGGCAGGTTCGGCGCGCGCCGGAACGCCTGCACAAGGCGGGCGATGCGCTGGAAAACCGGATGCTGCCGCTGCGCGAGCTTCCTAGGGTCGAGGATGAACGAGCCCGATTTCAGGATCAGCCCGCCGAACACGCCGGGGTACCGGAACGCCGTGGCAAGCGAAGCGACGGCGCCGAGACTTGCCCCCAGAAGCACCCGGTCGGCCGGGGCATTCGAAATCGGGTGAGCCGCGGCCACGGCAGGCAGAAGCTCCTGCACGAGGAACCGCGCGTGCCGGCGACCCCTGGGATATTCGCTCATTCGGTCGTCGGCCTGGATCAGTACGGCGATCAGCGGGGGGACATCGCCCGCCGCGATAAGGTTGTCGAGCGAGACCGTCAGGTCGGCGTAGTTCCGGTAATCTCCCCCGTCATGGACGACGACCAGCGGATACGGGCGCCCCGGCACCTGGCCGGGGGGGAGGTAGATCTGCTCTGTCCGAACCTCGCCAAAGACGTCGCTTCTCACCTCCAGCGTCTCGATGCGCCCAGCGGGGTTGCTCTGCGGCATGCTCCAGTCCGGCCGCTCGTACCCCCAGGTCATCGCCACCGAGTTTTCGCCGAACGGATCGCCCGCCCGGTCGGGGTTGGCGGGGTCGAGGATCCAGTCTTCGCCGTGACCCTGCTGGAGGGCGAGCTTGTACTCGAACCGCCCGTTATCCCTTGCCGCAAGGCGGAGGGACCAGAGCCCGGTATCCCCGTGCCGGGTGAAGGCGCGGCGGTCGACGCCTGCATGGACCCAGCGCAGGAGATCGACGCCCTCCGCGCGGCCCTGCCAGAAGAACGTGAGCGCGCCCGGTTCGCGCAAGGGGGCGGGGTTGGCAGCGGCGAAGGCCCGCATCGCATCGTCGGAGAAATCGCCGTGGGCCAGATAGGCGGCCAGCGCCGGATGAAGCGGCACGGTTCCGTCCGGAACGGGCGCTGTTCCCAGATGGTCGCTGGGTCGGGGTGATGCAACGGTCATGTCTGGTCCTGCCAGGTCTTCGGCGCGCACAAGGGGCCGGGCCCGCCGCCGATACCAGAATATGGGGCCGAAAATGTGAATGCGAAGGCCTGATCCAACGTCAACCTCGCGTCTCGAACTTCGCGGTTTCCTCGATCAGCCAGTCCACGACCGCGATCTGTGCGGCGTGGTCGTCAGCTCCGTCCCCAAGCGCCTCGTTGTAGACGCGAAGCTGTTCGTCGGCACTTGTCCCGCGACGGGCGATGGTGCGCGCACGCTGCACTTCTGCGAGGCACCCGAGATCCTCGGCAAAGGGGCTGAGCAGTTCGACCAGTTCGTCGGTCAGGTCGACGAAGGGCACCTGGATGCGTTTGCCGAAATCCGCCATCTTCGCATCGACACCATATCGCTGCGCCCGCCACTTGTTTTCGGCAAGAAGTATGCGGCGATAGTGCCGCCGACGCTCGTTGTTCTCGCGCAGGTGGCAAAGGTAGGCGAGGATCGATTGGTACAGCGCCGCGATCGTCAGGCCGTCCTCGAGCCGCGTGCAAATATCGCAAACACGGATCTCCAATGTCGGGTGCTTGCCCGAGGGCCGAATGTCCCACCAGATTCGAGAAGGATCTGTGATCCCGCTAGTGGCTTCGAGATCGTCCAGTAGTTCCAGCCAATCGTTCCAGTTCTCGAAGACTTCTGGGAAGCCGGAGCGCGGCAAGTCGCCAATGATGATTGGACGAAAGGCCTTTAGGCCCGTGTCGTGACCTTCCCAAAACGGCGACGAAGTGCTGAGTGCCAGAAGATGTGGCATGAAGTAGCTAACCTGGCTCATCAGCTCGACGCGCAGGTTCTTGTCCTCGATACCGGCGTGAACATGCATCCCGCAGATCGCCATGCGTCGTGCAAGCGTTCGGTGCTCGGCACCTAGGATGCGATAGCGCTCCATGTCCACCGGCTCCTGCTCGCGCCAATGGGCCCATGGGTGGGTCGAGGCAGCGATCATCCGCATCCCGTGCGCCGCGGCGGTTTCGGCGATGGTCCCTCGCAGGGTCACGAGCTGGTCGCGGGCCTCGCTAATTGTTCGGCAGACACTGGTTCCGATCTCGACCTGCGCCTGTAGGAATTCGTGCATGACCTGCTCGCCAAGCGTGGCCTTGCACTGCTCCATGAACTCTCGGGGCGGGCGCGCGGCAAGAGATCGTGTCTCAGGATCGACAAGGAGATACTCCTCCTCAATGCCGATGGGGAGAGCCTCGTTTCGATTTGCCATCCGGCCTCCATGCCGCGCGGAAAATGATCTGCCCAAATTGCGCCCGAACGCGAGGGAATGTCCACGGATCGCTCATGCAACTTTTAGCGTTCTTCTAGGTCTAGGACTTCTATTAACGTAGCAGATCTGGCAGCGCAGGTCAGATTGCACCTGTCCTAATAGCAGGATCCTGTGCCTTTTTTCCTCAAGACATATCGTCGGATAGTAGTGGAGCATCCGAGCCAAGGAACATTCTGGTCCGGCGCCAGTGAGCTAAACGCGGTCGACTGAGCCCTTCTGTCAGATGCCCTGCCTGCGGATCTGACCGGTCATCCGCAGTCTCCGAGCCGCGGTTCCTGGCGGGAAAGTCTGCTTATGCCGAGGGCGTATGCTCGCCGAAATCGCGTCAACGACCGAGACGCGGACGGGACCTGCCATTTGCTCCCGGAGTGCGGCCAACGGGTTCTTGAACACATGCTCCGCGGAAGAGTTTGGACCTTTGTGACCCAATTGTCCGATTGGATCTTCATCGCGACTTGCGAGCGAAGTACCCGCAGCCTAATGTCTTCGGATTTTCCGACCAAAAGGCGCCGATGTCAGACGATACGCCAGACGAAACCCTGCGTGGTATACTTACAGAGACGAAGACCATCGCGGCCGTGGGTGTTTCGACCAATCCGGTCCGGCCCTCGTTCTTTGTGATGAGATACCTGCACTACCGGGGCTATGACATGATCCCTGTCAACCCGGCATATGCGGGGCAGAAGATCTTTGGCCGAGAGGTCGTGGCCAACATCGCGGATATCCCGAAGGATCAACCGATCGAAATGGTTGAGGTGTTCCGGCGGCCAGAAGCGGTCCCGGGAATTCTCGACGAAGCGCTGACGCATTTGAACGGGCTAAGGACACTTTGGATGCAGTTCGGGATATACAACGAGCAGGCCGCGGCGGTAGCGCGGGCGAACGGGCTTCGGGTGGTCCAGGACCGGTGTCCAAAGATTGAATATCAGCGCCTGTTTGGCGAGTTGCGTAAAGCCGGGATCAACACTGGAATCATCTCCTCTAAACTGCCTGAGACGATCAAGTGAGTGACGCGCTCTCAAAGTATGGGTTTGAGACCCTGCAAATCCATGCCGGTGCCCGACCGGATGCTGCTACCGGCGCGCGACAAACACCGATCTACCAATCGACGGCCTATGTGTTTCAAGATTCCGATCACGCCGCCGCGTTGTTCGATCTGAAGGAAATCGGGTTCATCTATTCCCGGCTAACCAACCCTACCGTCGCGGTATTGCAGGAGCGCATTGCGACACTCGAAGGTGGAATTGGCGCAATCTGCTGCTCTTCGGGCCATGCGGCGCAACTACTTGCGCTCTTTCCTTTGATGACACCGGGCTGCAATGTCGTTTCATCCAACCGGCTCTATGGCGGGACGGTGACGCAGTTCAACAATACGATCAAACGGTTCAACTGGTCCTCTAAGCTGGTTGACCTTGATGATGAATGCGCCGTTCGCGAAGCGATTGACGACAATACACGCGCCATCTTCTGCGAGAGCATTTCCAACCCGGGTGGATACGTGACTGACATTCCAGCTGTTGCACGCATCGCGGAAGATGCGGGGCTGCCGCTGATCGTCGATAATACAGCAGCGACCGCGTATCTTTGTCAGCCGATTTCCATGGGCGCGACGCTGGTTGTGCACTCGGTCACCAAGTATCTGACAGGGAACGGCACTGTGATGGGCGGTGCTGTCGTGGATAGCGGCACTTTTGACTGGTCGGCCAGCGGCAAGTTCCCGTCTCTTTCTGAACCAGAATCGGCCTATCACGGGCTGAAGTTTCACGAGACATTCGGCCCTTATGCGTACACGCTTCACGGAGTCGCTGTGGGAATGCGTGATCTGGGGATGACGATGAACCCGCAAGCAGCGCATTATTCGCTTATGGGTATCGAAACCTTGAGCCTTCGGATGGAAAGGCATGTCGCTAACGCTCTGACGATTTCGACTTGGCTGGAGAAGCGTCCGGAAGTGGCCGAAGTTACGTTTTCGGGCCTTCCGAGTTCGCCCTACCACGAGCGCCAGAAGCGAGTCTATCCGAAGGGTGCGGGAGCACTTTTTACTATCCGGCTGTCTGGGGGCTACGACGCCTGCGTTAAGACCGTCGATAATCTGCAGCTCTTCAGCCATGTGGCGAACTTAGGGGATGCGCGATCGCTTGTCATTCATCCCGCCTCGACGACGCATCGGCAATTAACCGATGAACAGAAGATCGCAGCCGGGGCTGGTCCCGATGTTCTGAGGTTGTCGATAGGGATAGAAACGGCGGAGGATTTAATCGAGGATCTACGCCAAGCATTGGAAGCGGCCTCGGCTTGAGAGCAACACGCAGGGCGAATTAACGAGCGTTTCTCGAGAGCAGCACGTTGCCTCTAGGCAAACTTCTGGCAGGGAGGCGGCGCTGGCGGCATCATGCTAACGAACCATTCGCCGCTCGTAGTCGCCGAGCAGTTCGGTACGCTCGAAACGCTCTATCCCGGCCGGATCGATCTTGGCCTCGGGCGTGCGCCGGGAACCGATATGGCGACGGCACGTGCCCTGAGGCGTCAAATGGCTCAGGAGGACAGTTTTCCTCAGGATGTCTTGGACTTGCTGGCGTACTTCGACGATGCGGACGTGGAGGCGCGCGTGAGGGCCATTCCGGGGACAGGTACACACGTTCCGGTCTGGATCCTTGTGTCGAGCCTCTATGGGGCGCAGCTTGCCGCGTCTCTGGGCCTGCCCTACGCATTTGCATCGCATTTCGCGCCGGCGATGCTCGACGAGGCCATCGTCACCTACCGGAACACTTTCCAGCCGTCCAAATGGCTGGCCAGACCCTACTTCATGATGGCAGCCGGGATGTGTGCAGCGGAAACGGATGAAGAAGCCGTCTACCTGCGGAGTTCGCAAGTTCTGGCCTTCGCCCGTCTGCGAAGCGGAAGGCCCGGAAAGTTGCCTTATCCGACGCATGATCTGGTAGCGGAAGTGCCTGGTGAGTTGCTCACCCAGGTGGAAGCAGCACTGTCAGTTTCCGCAGTCGGATCGCCGTCGTCCATCAGGGACCAGCTTCTAACGCTTGTCGAAAGGTATAGGCCCGACGAACTGATGCTGACCGGCATGATCCATGACCACGCCGCACGCGTTCGATCTTTCGAGACAGCGGCAGAGGCTCTTGTAGATCTGCAGGCCCAAAGAGAACTGGTCTAGTTTTCTACCGGCCCATTGCCGCCCTTCGTCGACGTGTCGGAATGCTGCGGTGCGGTCCGTTGAAGGAGACACTCGCTGGAACTGCGCACCCATTAGCGCGTCGCCATGGCGCATTTCGCAGGGCATGACCGAGGCGAAAGCCACGATACAAGCATTTTGATCAGATGACTGCGTTGAGACCAAACAACTCCAACACAGATAAGCCTATCAAGTCATTTTAATCTGAAAACGCCGAGAGCTGAGCTCAATGGGCAAGCAGCACTGGTTTGTCAGTCTGTTTGATCATCGTCCGCGTCGTGCCGCCGAAGACGATCTGCTGCATGCGCGCATGGTGATAGGCGCCCATCACGATCAGGTCTGCATCGCATTCGGTCGCCCGCATCTTGATAGCGTCACCGATTTCGAGGCCCCCTGCCGGAAACTGCTTGACCGAAACACTGCATCCGTGATGCGTCAGCCAGCGGGCAATATCCGAGCCCGGGTTCTCTCCGTCCCCATATGCAGTCATGACCGGATCGAAGAGCGCGAGTGTCACCTCCTCAGCCTCCTTCAGAGCCGGAAGTGCCGCACGAACAGCCCGTGACGCTTGCAGACCGTCATTCCAGGCGACAAAGACTCGCTTCGGCGCAAGGGCCGCAAACTCACCAAAGGCATTCACCAGAACGCCGGCCGGAGAGTCGAAAATCGCGGCCGTCAGAGCTTCATTGAAAAGATCATCCTCTGTCCGGAGATCACTGGCTAGCACGACGAAATCGGTCGACAGCGCGCGGCGCGCAATCCCATCTCTCAATCCGCGCAACTCCGCACATAGAACTTTGACGTCGGCCTCGACGCCTTCTTTGGCCAGCATATCGGCATGAGCATCCGCTACTGCCGCCAGTTCGTTGGCATTCCGTTCAAGCTCTTCGTGCCAATTGTCTGGGATGTCGATCGCGCCGTAGGGGGCAATACCGTAACTGTAGACAGGAATCCGAGGCATCGCTCCCAGAACTAGAAGCGAAATGTGGATGGCGTGCTCGCGCCACACTGCCGCCAGGCCGCGTAGTGTGGTGGGATCGCCCGTCTTGCCCACGAGGACGAGAGCGCTTGAGTTTCGCATCGGACATCACCTCTTATGGCCCCGTCAGAAATGACTGAAACGACAGCCACGCCGATTGACCGCCGTCAATCCCCTGCCACGGTATTTTAGGTGCAACAGCTGCAGTCGATCCGCCCCGAAAACAATCATGAGGCACAGAACATGCGACCTCGGAGAGAACCATGACCGCGGAGGACATATCCCGCTTTCAATTGACGGAGCCGCAAACAGCGAACAAAAACCCTTGTCTATTTATTGACGCGCTCTCAGCCGAAGAGTTGAGCCCCCGCACCCCAAACCATTTTTGGCGCGCGGTGGCGCGGGGTGCACAGCCGGATTTGGGAAAGCCAGTTTCAGTGCACCCGGCGCCCGCGGCCACAGTGATCTTCGGGATCTTCCTCTTCCGCGAGGGCCAAGCCATCGACAACAACGCCGAGTACATCCGAGGCGGGCACTCCGGAACGGACCAGATTGGCGACCATTTCGGTGATGAAGCGATCCGTCAGGCAATCGACACAGATCCCCCTTTGCTGTGCGCGATGACCGAGGCGGGCCATTTCCTCTTCAATGAAGTCTTCGAAACCTGGGTCGCCCTCGTGAATCGTGTCGTCCTGCATCACTGTCTCCTGTCGGGACTGAACGGTGTGCCGGCCTTGGCGAAATGCCAGCCTATGAATCGGGAGCATCGCCCGCCCGAACACGCGCAGCCTCCAGTGCCACGATGGGGCATCGCGCCACGGTGTAAATCCGTCTCAAGGTCTCCGCCCTCCTTACGGGCCCGGCATCGAGATCAACGACGACCGCTGTTCCATGCGTGCGTTCGACAATTCCAACCATCGCATCTTCATCATCCTGGGTCTTGGCAAGCAAGACCGCGACCGAGGCATGCGACTCTCGGGCAATCGCCTCGGCAAGAGAGCGAGATGCCTCTGATGGACCCTTTTGATCGCCAAGCAGGAGAACGCGACTTCGGCCCCGCCCACGAAATACCGGACATTGCCCCAAGACAAGGATGTCCTCTCCGCTCAAGGCATCGCAGGCTGCTCTGACGAGTTCCCCCGAAGTCAGGGCGCAGTGCCATTCAATGTCCAATGGTCCGGCCAGGTTGGACAGGCGGGCCTCGAGTTCCTTGGCATCGCGCCTAGCAATTCGGCGCACCCTGTCGAGCGTCGGAACCGCCAGAAGCGTTCCGCGTGTCGAGACAAGTTTCGGATCCCGGCCTGTCCAGAAGGCGACACCTTGCGGTTCGACGATAAGGCCCGAGGGCGTCGCCGGCGCCCAATCCAGGATCGCTCGGCAAAATGCCAGAGCGGCTTCCGCGCCACCGAGACTTTCGGCGGCTATGACGAGCTTGCGCTCTTCCTGGCCCGGGGCGCTCATGGATTTTCTTCACCATCAGTCGCCCGGATGCGGGCAGCAAAGGTCTTTCGCGCCATTGCGAACTCGCGCAGCCGAGCTTCGACCAAGGCATTGACGCTGCCAGCCGGGAAAGTGCCGCCCGAGTCGCGCGCTCCCGCCGGAACGCCGGTCATCAGTTCGATCCCCTCGTCAACTGTCCGGATCGGAATGACCCCGAACTTGCCGGCTTCGACGGCCGTAGTCACGCGGTCCCGTAGCATCAGGTGATCGACATTGGCGGCGGGGATCAGCACCCTGTGGGAACCACTCAGTCCTCGCTCGGCGCAGACGTCGAAATATCCTTCAATCTTCTCGTTCACCCCGCCGATCGCCTGCACCTGACCCAATTGATTCACCGATCCCGTGATCGCCATATCCTGGCGGATTTCCAGTTCCGATAGTGCCGAAAGCAGTGCGATAAGTTCCGCGCAGGACGCGCTGTCGCCTTCGATGCCGCCATAGCTTTGTTCAAACACGAGGCTCGCGTGGAGCGAGAAAGGCATGTCCAGTGCATAGGTCGCGGTAAGGTATCCCGCGAGGATCATGACGCCCTTGGAGTGAAGCGGACCGCCGAGTTCGACTTCGCGCTCGATATCGACCAGTTTCCCCGCGCCCATCCGCACGCGTGCAGTGATGCGCGATGGCCGTCCGAACCGGAATTCGCCAAGCTCGTGCACGGACAGCCCGTTGATCTGGCCGACCTTGCACCCCTCGGTATCGATCATGAGGGTCTGACGTGCGATGGCTTCGCGTACCCGGTCGCGGACACGGGAGGCGCGCCTGTCGCGTTCATCGAGGGTGCGCTCGACGTCCTGTTTCAGGACCTCGGTACGACTAGACGCCCGGGCGTAATGTTCCGCCTCGCGGAGGATGTCGGTGACGGGGCCGAGCCGGAGAGACAGCTTCTTCGAATCCCCGGCGATCCGTGTCGATTCATCCAGCAAGCGGGCAAGGGCCTCATCGGCAGGAGGAAGCAAATCCTCCTTGTCGGCGTAGTGGCGCAGGAGAAGGGACATCCGACCGAGCGTTTCGTCGCTCCGGTCAACGGCTTCCTCGAAATCCGCCTGAATCTTGAAAAGTTCCTGAAAATCGGGATCGAGCATCACGAGTAGGGAATAGAGAAAGCGGTCCCCGACCAAGACCACTCTGACATCGAGCGGGATCGGGTCCGGCTCAAGCGACGTGGTCGAGAACAAGCTCACGCGCTCGCCAAGTGAGGTGATGGTGATCGATCGTTCCTTGATACTTCGTTTGAGCGCGTCCCAGGCATATGGTTCGCCAAGCACCCGGCGGGCATCCAATACGAGATAGCCACCGTTCGCGCGGTGAAGTGCGCCGGGGCGGATCAATGTGAAATCCGTAACCAGCGAACCCATCTGTGAGATGTGTTCGATCCTGCCGATCAATCGATCAAAAGTCGGGAGGTTCTCTACGATAACAGGGGCATGAGCCGGCGCGTCGACCCCGCTTGCGACGATGACATTGACCATATAGCGCCGGAAGAGCGGCTGGAGATGCGCCTTGCCCGTGACTTCGGGAAACGGGCCGTCCGGCTGTTCTGCGGCCGCCTGCAGGAAAAGTTCGGGGTTCTCGACCATGTCATCGTGGACCCAGGAAAGAAAGTCCGACGCCGCTCCTTTTTTGCCCACGACCTCGCGGGCCTCGTCGATCCTGCCTGAGACGGCGCGCTTGGCCATCTCGGCATTGAGAGCCTCGATGCGACCTCTGTGCTCCCGCTCCTGTTTCGGGGCATTGGCCAGTACATCCTTCAATTCGGTCTGGAAGCGGGCAATCTTTTCTTCGATGACGGCTTGTTCGGCCTCCGGAAGCTTCTCGAATTCCTCTGTCTTGACGACCTTGCCGTCGTGCATCGCCGCGACCATGAAGCCCATCGGTGTCCGGATGAGGGCAACGCCCTCGTTGCGGGCCCGCCCGGTGAAATCGGCCATCGCCTCTTCCTGGCGCTCTCCGAATTCTTCGTCGATTGAACGACGCTGGGTCTGGTATTCTTCGGATTCAAAGAGCGCCGGGATATCGTTTGCAAGATCGTTGACCACTCGCGCCATTTCGTCCCTGAGCTTCTCGGCGCAACCTGAAGGGAGACAGAGCGCGACCGGCTTGTGAGGGTCTACAAAATTATTCACGTAGACCCAATCATCGGGGCTGTCCCTGCCCGAAGCCTGGGTTCGGAGGATTTCCTCGACCGCGGTATGGCGGCCGGTGCCCTGGGGACCAAGCACGAAGAGATTGAAGTCGGAGTGCCGGATCTCGGCCGCGAGATGAAGGGCTTCTAATCCGCGTTCCTGACCGATCAGATCACCCTCGGCCTTCTCCGGTGCCGAACGCAAGGACACTTTCTCGGGATCGCATTCTTGCCTCAACTGCTGCACAGACAAGGCTCGGGGCAACTCGGGATTCATATCCGTCCTCCAGAAGCGTCGAACAGCCCGACTTTAGCGTGCCGCGGGCGCCCCATGCCCTGACCGTGATCAAAACCCGACGCTTTGACGGCTTGACGCGCGTCAAGGTGCCCAGAGCGGAGATTCTGCGAGTATCATCTGGCATAGGCGGATTCGGGAGGCCGTCATCGAAGCAGGAGTTCAATCCAAGGATGATGGAGTTCGGCTGAAGCGGTCGATCGGCCTGTCTGGTTTGGTGCTTTACGGACTTGGGGTGACGATCGGAGCCGGAATTTACGTCTTGGTTGGCGAAACGGTCGTGCGCGCGGGTCAGTACGCCCCGGCGGCATTTCTGCTTTCCGCCGTCGTCATGGCTTTCACGGCGGGATCTTTTGCTGAACTATCGAGCCGGGTGCCCCAAGCGGCGGCCGAGGCAATCTATGTCGAGGCCGGATTCCGGCGGGGCTGGCTGACGGTTCTGATCGGCCTGGCAGTGCTGATCGAAGCCATGATCGCCGCGGCGGCCATCGCGGTTGGCGCTTCTGGCTATGTCGCGGAAGTCATCGCTTTGCCGAGCCCGGTGCTGATCACTGTGATCGTGCTTTCGATGGCGCTTATCGCGGCGTGGGGGATACGTGAATCCGTGGCTATTGCCGGCGCAATGACGCTGATCGAAGTCGCAGGGCTTCTGGTGATTATTGTCTCCGGCATCAGTACTGACCCAGCCGCGATAACCGATCTTCCCGCCTCGCTCACACCGCCTCTGACGGATGCGGGTGCGGTGGGTGGTGTGCTTGCGGCCAGCCTAATCGCCTTCTTCGCCTATATCGGGTTCGACGACATCGTGAACCTTGTCGAAGAGGCCCGCAATCCGCGGCGGGATCTGCCCTGGGCCATCGCCATCACGCTGGTCCTAGTGACGCTCATCTATGTTCTGGTCGCCTTCGTCGCCATCAAAGCCGTACCGGTCTCGGAGCTGGCCGAGACCGACGCTCCGATCAGCCTGATGTTCGAGGAACTCACCGGCTTGCCGCCATTCGCGATCAACCTGATCGCCATCATGGCGACCATGAACGGCGTGGTCATAATTCTCATCATGGCGGCGCGTGTGGCCTATGGGATGGCTCGCGAGGGCCGGCTTCCATCCTGGCTCGGAAAGGTGTCTGCGAGAACGCGGACGCCACTGCGGGCGACTGTGCTTGTCACGGCGGCCGTCCTTCTGCTCGCATTGTTCACACCGCTGGACGTGCTGGCCGAAACCACATCGGCGGTCATGCTTTCCGTTTTCCTCATCGTCAACCTTGCCCTCGTTCGACTGAAAATGGTTCGCCAGCCGATCCCGGAGGGCAGCTTTAAAGTGCCGTTAATCGTGCCTTTGGCAGGCGCAGTGAGTTGCGTTGGGTTGCTGGGCGGCGCTTTGCTTTGGGGGGCATAAAGGTCAGTTCTCCGATGTCCCAAGTCTGAGAGAGCCAAAGCTGCACGAAGCGCGCCAGCAGTCTGCTGTACGTGATGATATTGAAAGTCAGTTTGGTCCCGCATCTCGAACGTAGAGCTTGATCCGACTAAGGTCTGCTGACGCCAGAAGCGAAAGTACTTTCAATAGAGCGCAGTTTGGCGGTCGCGACTGACTGGTTAACACGAAGCAGTAATTACCTAACTGAAACGCTTGTCTATTGATTGACGCGGCCTCAGCCGAAGAGTTGTGCCACAGCATTTTTTGGCGAATTGCGGCTTAGAGCTCTGAGCAATCGCTTTAGCATAGCGCAGCTGACAGCAGCTTTGCACCCTGTGAGGCTGTTGTCAGGCAATTGTCCCGGGTCAAGGACATAGTGAGGGTCAGGCACTACCCATAGCCCTATCCGGCCACGAACAATAGAGTTGAGGAGGTGCGAACATGTCGGAGGGGCGCTTTCAATTCGAGAACCGTGACGATGCCGGACGCCGGCTTGCTGCGGAACTGCTCAAACGTAGCTTCGATGCGCCGGTCATATTCGCGCTGCCACGGGGTGGCGTCCCGGTAGCCGCGGAAATCGCCGAGGCCCTAGGTGCGCCGCTGGACCTCATCCTGGTGCGCAAGATCGGAGCGCCTCGGAACAGGGAAGTGGCGCTTGCAGCCATTGTCGAGGGCGACCCACCCGAGAGGGTAGTCAACGAGGAGGTGATGCGCCGGTCAGGCGGCGACCAGGCCTATCTGGACCGGGAAACCGCGCTGGAAGCAGCGGAAATGCAGCGCCGGCGGGAACGCTATCTCGGCAACCGGCGTAGGGTCGATGCCAGGGGCAAGACGGCTATCGTGGTTGATGATGGTCTTGCGACCGGGGCCACGATGAAGGCTGCGCTCATCGCGCTCAGGCGCTGGGGCGCGGCGCAAATCGTCGTGGCGGTTCCGGTGGCGCCCGCCTCCGAGATACCGGCACTTCAGGAACTCGCGGATGAGGTCATTTGCCTGGTCGCCGACCCGCATTTCCGAGGCGTCGGCGGGGCCTATGCCGACTTTCATCAACTCACCGACGAGGAGACCATCGGATATCTGCGCCGGGCATGGACGATGGCGGAATCGGCCGAGGCGGGCCCGACGCTAACTCGCACGGTCGGGATCCCGCCCCTTGGGTTGCAGGGCGATCTCGTCGTGCCGCCCGAGCCGCGGGGCGTTATCCTGTTCGCCCATGGGAGCGGATCAAGCCGTCTGAGCCCACGCAACCGCAAGGTCTCCAAAAGATTGAACGATCTGGGTTTTGCCACCTTGCTGTTGGATCTTCTGACGGAACAGGAAGCCGCGGACCGCCGCAACGTCTTCAACATTCCGTTGCTGGCGGAACGGCTACTCGAGGCTGATCTGTGGATTGCCGGGGAACCGGAACTCGCGGAGCTGCCGCTCGGGCTTTTCGGGGCGAGCACGGGAGCCGGCGCCGCCCTTCTAGCTGCCGCGGAACTTGGGTCGCGGATCTCGGCGGTGGTCTCGCGAGGCGGCCGTCCCGATCTGGCGGGACCGCGCCTATCCGAAGTGACGGCGGCCACACTCCTGATCGTGGGCGGTGACGATCGGCAGGTGCTGGACCTCAACCGCCGCGCCCTAGCGGAGTTGCGTTGCGAAAAGCTGCTGCGGATCGTTCCGGGCGCCGGCCACCTTTTCCAAGGACAGGGCGAGCTCGAGACCGTCACCGAGATGGCCGGCGCCTGGTTCCAGCATTACGCAACTAGAGAAGAAACTACGCTGGCTTCACCGGTGGTCCGGGAGAAGGCGCCCGCCACGCCCGAGGAGATTGTCCGCGCGGCGGCCGAGCCCTTGCCGGATCTCAACGACTCGGACTTCGGCGCGGCTTTCGACCGTTACGGAACGGCCCGCGTAGTTCTTCTCGGCGAGGCTTCGCACGGTACATCTGAGTTCTATCGAGCTCGCGCCGCCATTACCCGCAGGCTGATCGAGAAGCATGGTTTCAACATTGTCGCCGTCGAGGCGGACTGGCCCGATGCGGCTGTCCTGGATCGTCGGGCGCGTGGGTTGGCAGAAGGTCGTCGCAACGTTTCAGCGTTCTCGCGATTCCCGACCTGGATGTGGCGTAACCGCGATGTCGACGACTTCATCGCTTGGTTGCGTGACCACAACTCAGCCCTGCCTATGGATCAGCGCGTCCGGTTCCAGGGGCTAGACATCTACAGCATGTTCAACTCGATCGCAGAGGTCCTGGCCTATCTCGATGCGCACGATCCAACCGCGGCGATGGCGGCGCGCAGCCTTTATGGATGCCTGGCGCCCTGGGCGAACGAGCCGGCCGCCTATGGCCGTACGGCGCTGACCCGCGGACATGCGCTTTGTGAGGAGGCTGTCACGCGCGTGCTCGTCGATCTCCTGACGCGGGAACTGTCGCAGGCACGGCGCGATGGCGATCGCTTTTTCGATGCCGTCCAAAATGCCCGGGTGGTCGCCGGCGCGGAACGCTACTACCGCGTGATGTACTTCGGGTCCGCCGAAAGCTGGAACCTGCGCGACACGCATATGTTCGAGACCCTGAAGCAGGTCATGGACTATGTCGGTCCCTCTGCAAGGGCCGTGGTCTGGGCGCACAATTCTCACATCGGCGACGCCCGCGTCACCGACATGGGCGTGAACCGCGGCGAACTTAACATCGGTCAGCTCTGCCGTGAGGAATGGGGGAACGACGCCGCACTGATCGGGTTCGGCACTCATGCCGGCACCGTCGCCTGCGCCTCAGACTGGGATGGCCCGATGGAGATCAAGGCCGTGCGCCCGTCGCGGGCAGACAGCCATGAGGCCCTCTTTCATGCGGCGGGGGGTGAACGCTTCCTGCTCGACCTTCGACCCGGGGTCGATGATGCGCTACGGGTCACGCTGTCCGAACCGCGGCTCGAGCGATACATCGGGGTCATCTACCGGCCAGAAACTGAACGTTGGAGCCACTACAGCCATGCGATCATCTCCGATCAATACGATGGATATGTCTGGGTCGATCACACGCAGGCCGTGGTTCCGCTGCCCATACGACGCATGCCGGGAGAGGAGGACACCTACCCCTTCGGCCTGTGATGCGGTTCAACGGGGATGACGTTCGATAATCCAGTGACGCTCCAGACCTGCACGTTCAGTCACTGAACAAAACCTCGACGTCGCCGCCGAAATGGTGATGAGGGCTTATCGAAAACCTCGTAGCGTCCGACCTCATTTGGAGGAGTATCCTATTGTCGGCGAAGTTGATCAAGCGATGGGTCGACGAAACGATCTTCGATCTCGCGCGGCAGATCCGATGGTCCTTCCTGCCTCCACTCATGGTCTATTTTGCGGCCGGGGTGTCGGGGCTGACGTCGATTGTCGGCACTTTCTTCGTCAAGGATTACCTGGAACTCTCCGCCGCCTTCCTTGCGGGCCTTGGGTTCTGGGCAGGGCTCCCGTGGGTATTGAAGCTTCCGCTCGGGCACCTTGTCGATCTTTTCTGGCGGTGGAAGGCCGTCATGGTGTTTCTCGGCGCTGGTCTGATCGCCTTGAGCCTCGGCACGATGATCCTGCTGATCACCGAACGCGAGATGATGGTGGCCATCCTACCAGCGTCGACATGGTTTGTGATCAGCGTGCTGCTCGCGCCTGCCGGGTACGTCGTACAGGACGTCGTGGCCGATGCAATGACGGTAGAAGCCGTTCCAAGAAGCCATGCAGACGGGACACCCATCAGCGAAGCGGAGAGCAAGGCGCTCCACACAACCATGCAGACCCTCGGCCGCTTCGCGATCATCTCGGGTCTCGTTTCTGTCGGTCTCGTCAACCTCTTCCTGTTCGCGGACGTCGATCGCATGTCGCCGGCGGAGCGTGTCGACACCTACGCACAGGTCTACCGGTATGCCCTGATCATTCCGATCATCTCGGTCAGCGGTGTGCTGCTCGGTATAGTTTTCCGGCGTCGGCAGGCCGTGAATATGAGGCAGGCAGGGGCATCTAAGGAAACGATCGAGAAGGCCCTCTTCACACCGGAAGAGACCGTTGAGCCCGATTGGTACATTTTCACCGGTGCAGCAGTCTTCGTGGTCCTGACGCTTGGTCTCGGCCTTTCGAACTTCAGCTATTCTGCCGAGTTCGTTTTCGCCGGGACAATGGCCGTCGTTCTCGTCCTCATTGCGCGGCTTACGAAGGAGTTGCCGCCGGGCACGGCTCGTTCCCTCGTTGGAACTGCATTGATCATCTTCGTTTTTCGCGCGGTTCCGAGCGTGGGCCCCGGCATGACATGGTTCGAGATCGACATTCTGCGCTTCGATGAACAGTTCCTCGCGGTGCTCTCGCTCATCACGTCTGGACTGACGCTTGTCGGTCTTCTGGTCCTGCGCCCGATGATGGCGAAGTGGCCGATCACGAAGGTCATTGTCGTTCTGACCCTCGCAGGTGGTCTCCTCGCCTTGCCCAACATCGGGCTCTACTACGGAATTCATGAATGGACTTCGGCGCATACAGGTGGTGTCGTTGATGCGCGCTTCATTGCGATCCTCGATACGGCCATCGAGTCACCGCTCGGTCAGGTAGCCATGATCCCGATGCTGGCGTGGATTGCCCGCAACGCGCCGGATAGCCTCAAGGCGACCTTCTTTGCGGTTATGGCCTCGTTCACCAACCTGGCACTGTCGGCAAGCAACCTTGGCACGAAATACCTGAACCAGGTCTTTTCGGTGACACGGGAAACCGACAATGTCCCTTCAGACTACACGGAGCTCGGAGTACTTCTTCTGACAGTGGTCGCTATCGGTCTTGCCGCGCCCATACTCGCGGTTCTCGTGATCCAGAAGACGAACTACCGAAGCCTGGACTGAGGTGCTGTTCCTTGGACTGCCGCGCTACGTCCGCTTCGGGCTGAGGCTGTGTAAAACTCTAGACACGTCGTGAATTGGCGCAAAAACACCTGTTAACGGCTCTCTCTCGTCGAGCTAGATAGTAACTTTGTCGAGTCGTTGGAACGAACTCGACGAGAGAGCGCAGCCTCTCGAGTTTCTTCACAGCCTCGGCTGATTGTGTTGAATAAGTCGGATTGAGGAGCGCGATCGGATCGCGGTCGCGTGCGCATTCGCGTGGCGTTCAGGCCGGGGCGGGCGTCGTGGGGATCAGCTTGGCGAGTTTCCGGAGGTTCTGGGCGGTTGCAGCGAGGAGGAACTCGTTTCTGGCGCCGTTTGGTCCGCGGAGGAGTATACGCGCTGCAGCCTACGAAGATAGCGTCAGGTACTCGCGCCATGCCATGATTGTCAGCTTGCAGGAAGAGGGTCGAACGTAGGAGGATCAGGCTGAACTGTTCGAGCCGCTGGCAGGCGTTCGATCTGCGCAGAGCCTGGGAGGTCAGCCCATGAAATTGAAGGTCTTTGCACTCCCGTCTTCACGGGTCTTGGGTGAAGCTATCGCGGAGCAGATCGGCGAACCACTCGCGGAATTCGAGGAGAGGGTCTTCGAGGATGGCGAGCACAAGGCCCGTCCCCTCGAAGACGTGCGTGGCGCGGATGTTTATGTGATCCAGAGCCTGCATGGTGGCCCTGATGACAGTCCGAATGACAAGCTCTGCCGCATCCTCTTCTTCATCGCGGCGCTCAAGACGAACGGAGCGGCGCGCGTCACGGCGGTTATTCCTTACCTCGCGTATGCCCGCAAAGACCGGCAGACCAAACCTCGTGATCCGCTAACCGCGCGATACGTTGCAGAACTGTTCGAGGCAATGGGGACCGACCGTGTTGTTTCGATGGAGGTTCACAACACCGTTGCCTTCCAGAACGCCTTCAGGTGCGAGGCTCTGGCGCTCGATACGAGGGGTGTCTTGCTCGACTGTGCGGCTCAACTCGCACTTGACCACCCGGTCTGCGTCGCTTCGCCCGATCCGGGCGGCGTCAAGAGAGCACAGCTCTTTCGGGAAGCTCTTGAGGAGAAGCTGGGGCGCTCCATCGGTTTCGCGTTTATCGAGAAGCGCCGCACTGCAGGGGTCGTGAGCGGCAACCTAATGGCAGGAGATGTCGAGGGAGCACGTGTCCTCGTGATCGACGACATGATTGCCTCGGGAGGAACAATGGTGCGCGCGGCGCACTCTTTCCTTGAGGCAGGCGCCAAGGATGCCTGGGCACTTGCCGCACATGGTCTCTTCACAAGCGGAGCCGAAGAGGCATTGGCAGACACGACCATTTCCGGTTGGATTACAACTGACACCGTTCCCAATTTCCGGTTGTCCTTGGAGCAAGCCGCGCATGTAACATGTGTCAGTGCCGCGCCAATTTTCGCAGAAGCCATACGCCGCCTTCATAGAGACGAGTCTGTTATAGAACTGCCTGCATCCGGTTCATGACCTCGTGTTCCGCGGCCAATGCTACGTAGCTTTGCGCCAGAGGGCGCCATTTACCCGGCGTCCGGTTCGGCTGGTGGACGATATGCAGTAGAGAAAGGCGCGCCCTTAGCAAGGCGCGATAGCGCCAGTAGAAAGCCAGCAGCGCCGGGCTGGGCACCTCGCCCAACGCGCTCGCAAGCCCATCAACGAGGCTGGGGAATACCCGGCTTTCGCCTAGCAATGCGCATTCCATGCCCAGGAACGCAACTTCATCGAAGGGATCTACGAGACGAAGGTCACGGTTGAACTCCAAGCAATCTATGATCACCGGAGGGTCGGTCAGGAAGATATGCTGAGGCCGCAGGTCACCGTGTCCTTCGACGATGTGGCCCCGTTTCGCACGTTGAGCCAGATACATCTTTGCCTGTTCGAAATTCACAGCGAAATCCGAGAGCACCTGCTCGAGGTTGGCGCACCCGAACTGAAGCTGGGGATCAGTTAGAACCTCGACGATCCGTCCGATCTCCAGATCGAACCTCCCGACGTAGTCGTCTGGCCGTACTGTCTCCGGGGGCAGCGAAGCGTAGAAGTCGCACAACAGAGCTTCGAACTTTGAGACATCGCCCGGCGTGAGCGCATCGTTCAATATCGCCGCTTCAAGGCTTTGATCGTCTGGCAGTCGCCTCATGACCACAAGCCAGTCAACGATTTCGCCGTGATCCTCCAGCGTCAGTTCACCGTTGCCCGTTTGCCGAAGCGCCTTGAACCCAAGATACACGTCTTCAGCAAGTCGCCGGTTCAGACGGATCTCGCTTAGCACGGCTTCATGTCTGGTCTTCAGTGTGCTGAAATCCAGGAAATCGTAATAAACGGGCTTTTTGAGCTTGTAGACGATTTCTCCCGCGAGAAAGACCCAGGACATGTGCGTTTCCACGACGTCGACCCGTTCCGGTGAATGCGGGTAGGCCGCGGGGTTGGACAGGCAGGAGACCTTGTCTCCGGTCGAAGTATTGCCAGTGAAATTCAATTGCCCTTGCCTGCTGTCGCCCAGCTTCCCTCACCCCGCATCAATCGTCACGATGCAGGGAAGCCTTCGCATCTTGCTTCCTTGCGAGCAAGAGAAGCGGACAGGCGATTTCCCTGATGTCCCTGAGACTGCTTGCGCTGTCCTTCGATTGCCCGAACGCTGTATCGTTCGGAAAATGCTTTTGTAGATTGGTTACTCAACTTGACCGGCGCCACGCTCGTAGCCCGATACACCCTGTTCGCAATCGTCGCGTCGGCAGCAAACCTGGGCGTTCAAAGGGTCGTGCTTGAGATCGATCGCAGCGAGGTGGGTTTCCTTCTGGCCCTGTGCACCGGGACGCTGACAGGGCTATCCGTCAAGTACATGCTGGATAAGCGGTGGATTTTCCACGACACCAGAACAGGTCTGACGACCCATGGCAGGCTTTTTGCCCTCTATACTCTGATGGGCATTTTCACGACCTTGATCTTCTGGGGAACGGAAACCGCCTTTTGGCTTGTTGCGCGAACGGATGCCATGCGTGAAGTCGGAGCCATTCTTGGACTGGCCGTCGGTTATTTCCTCAAGTACCGGCTCGACCTTAAGTACGTCTTCGGAGATCGCTAGTTTTGCTTCGGCGAGGATCCGCCGGGAGCCGCGTTGGCGCCTTCCGCTGCGCGGCATTTGCCAGTACTTCGTCTCTGGAGTTCGCTCGAGGGACATGATGATCCACAGGACCGTAACGGGATGCTTGGCAGTGCTTCTCGCTGCATTTGTTGCTGCACAATCGGATGCGGCGGGAGCCGTGCGAGAACAGGTCGCCTGCAACCTGAACCTTGCGAAGACATTTCCGAAACGAAATGGGCGCTCCGAAAGTGGCAGCTCTTTCGTGAAGGCCATTCGACCGGTAACAGGCACACGTCGTGACGAGTTGGTGACCAGAGAGGTTTTGGACGGGAATATCCCGGGCTTTATTCGCGCACTGACCCCCGTGACGCTCAGCGGGAAACTGGGCAGCGAGACGATTGATGTGACGATCTGCGTAACCCCGGATTACCTGTCTGTCGGGGACGACAGGGACTTTGTCCGTGTACCGGTCGGTCTTCCCGCAGCAGCGCGGATTGCATCTGGACTGGGCTTTTTCCTGCCAACCACCAAAATGGTTGACGCGATCTACCTCCAAGCTGCCGTGAAATTGGCACCGCAACCGATGCCGCCGACGTCGCAGATGCAGTCGACCGACTATTTCTGGGCTCACAACAGGACGGTTGATGATGGCCGCGCCCGCGCGGCGGGCGCTCTTGGCGATCTTACTGCCGGGCAAAAGAAGGATATCGTTCTGACAAACAGGCTTCGCTCCAAACCGGGACGCGTGGCGATTTATGGATGGCATCGCCAGAACGGAAGGCCAATCCAGCCGCTCAGCACGGTTCATGACGCCGGGTACGCTGACTACAGCCACGGTCTTCGCCTCGTGAGCTCCACGGCCTTCGTAAACGGACAACCGAGAAGCCTCGGCGATATCCTGCAGGATCCCCAGCTCTCTCAGATCGTGAGCAGCGAGGGTCCGATCCCAGAGCCAAACGCTCTTCTCAGGTCGTTCCGGTAACCGGGCGCCGCCCAACTAGCTCGACTGCTTTCCGCTACGGTAAATATTACGAGTGACAGGGTCACAAGCCATAGACAGAGGATAAGCTGTCATTCGTTGGGACAAACCTGAGGGTCTGCACTGAGGACGTTATCGGCCCTCATCCAGTCAGGAACATCGGTTCCTCTGTGCCTGCTCAGCTCGATGCAGAGGCATCGGCGATGGCCAATAAGCCCCTCCGTGCTGCCGCTGCTATTCCCCCCGCATGCCAAGGAAGAACGGGAACCTCTCACCCTCTTCGGTCAGGAGGAAGATCAGTTCGTTCCCTCGCAGAAACATTTTGCACTGACCGCTCCGGCCTCGGGAAAACTCAAAGCAAAGTCTGCCGTCTCTATGAATCTTGAAGATGCCGAAGCGCGTGACCGGGTTTTTTTCGCCAACAAAGCCATAGCTACCATCGCTCGCGTAACTCGAATGTCCTAGGCCGGAAAACGCGAGAGGCTCCCACGATGTGAGATCCCTTATTTCTTCGTAACTGAGGATATTCTCCCTGTCTTCCTGGCCCAGAACCTGGGTTGCATTGCACGTCGCCAGCAGCACGACGATCGGTGCGGTCAGCAAGCTCGCGATTGAAGGCCGGCCCGAGGCCGGCCCTCTTCTTTCGTCTCGTTTGAGATAGCTGTTTGCCAAGTGCCGATAGCCGCTACTTTGAAGAGACTTTGATCTTTCGACTCGGGTCCTGAGGCTCTGTCTTCGGCATAGTGATGTGCAAGACACCTTTGTCGAACTCCGCAGTGATCTTCTCGCTGTCCACTGTCTCAGGAAGCGTCATCGCCCGGGTGAAACTCCCGTAGCTCCTTTCGTTGACACGCAGATCGCCGGAGCCTTCATAAGTGACTTTCTTCTCACCACGGAGCGTCAGACGGCCGTTCTTCAGCTCAATCTCAACGTCGTCTTCATTCAGCCCGGGCAATTCAGCTGTGAGCTCGATGGCATTGTCTGTCTCATGGATATCAATCGCTGGCGATACTGCTCCGGTCATATCCAGCGAGGGAAATCCTGTCCGCTGCGCTGCAGTTTGCATTGGGGATAGCGGCGATGCGCCACCATAAAAACGAGACAACATGGATTCTATCTCGCGTTGAAAGTGATCGGTGAGCGGATTTATCCCGGGGATAAGTTGTGGGATCTTCTTGTCTTCTGGCATCTGACAACCTCCTCCTTCTGTCCGAGTGGGATGCAAGTTGATGATGCAGAAGGAAGTGCTCGCAGACATTGATGCTGCGCAACACATAGCATTGCGCGGCCAGTGGAATTGCACACACAAGAGCATGATCGATCTCTGCGTAGGCGAACGAGGCCGATTGTGACCCCAATAAAAGACCAAGGGGAAAGGCATCCTCGTCTCCCGGCTGCAGCTTAAGCTCCGCCGGGAGAGGCACGACTGCGTGGGTTCGGTCGAAGCTCATATGGCCGCCACTCAGTGTTCGTGAGAGCGCGGGGAACCGTGCGCTTTCGCTAAGCTGCGCACCAGGATTCGTCCCCGAAGCAAGTAGCAGTCTGAGGTTTGTGGATCCTTAAGCTAGTCGAGAGATTTGCAGCAGCGAAATCCCAAGTGGTAATTCGCGTGGCTCCCCGCCGACATCACCCGGCTGCCATGCCAGTAGGGCGCCCGCCATCTGCACCAATCCTCATGCGCGTAGTAGCGGTCGAATATGAACCAACTGCCCTTCATTTCGGTAACGCCAAGCTTGCTACTGCCAGCGCTGGCCATTTCGTCAGGGCTCAGGGGCAGGTTCATGTGCTCTGCCGCATTTCCGTGCTGGTCGTAAACGCCAAGTGGGCTCCGGCACTCCGGAAATGCCCCCGAGGGATAGGTATTCGAACCGCAGGAGTTCCATCCTCCGCCGCCGCAGCCTGGGGACTTCTGGCTTGCTGCCGCGCAAACGCCCCTCTTATATGTCGGGCCATAGGCCCAGCTCTTCGATGCATCATATTCCCGGTTGTGAGCCTTCGCAACCGAGGAAACAGCCCCCGGGCCAATCCCAAACCTGTAGTCAGGCGCCTCGAGTGCGCCGGCGCAGGCCCCCTCCCATTCATGCGCGTCGCAGATCCTCTTGCCCATGGCAGCACAGATTTGCGCAGCCTCGCTGGCACGTACCCATACGACAGGATAACTGCACGGGATGTTCGGGAACTCGAACTGGTCAATGCATGCCTTTGCATCGCTGGCCGACTGTGTCCTAGGATCATAAAGTGGGGCCATATACTTCTCCCCGCAGATCCGTTCAAACTTCCGGTTCGCATATCCCGCGCCGCCCTCCGGCGCGCGTGCCTTGCATTGCTCCACACTCATCGGGTGGCGCGCAACGGCCGGGTTCCCCTGCCCGATATAGCCGGAGCTGGAAAAGATTGCCCGAAGCTGATCCAGTTGCTTCGCCGAGATGCGGTGCACCTCCCGAAGCTGGGTGAATAATTCTTCATTCTGCCTTTCGAGACTTGTCTGCGCGAGACATGGAGTTGCCAAAGACAGCACGATGGCGAGTAGGATTGCTCGCATCATTCATCCTCCTTACGGCTGTAAATGAAGAAGAGATCCCGGTTGTCAGGGAACGCGAGAAATCGTGCATAGACGCCTCCTTGGCCAGCGTCCCTGTCGAGTTGTGCCATTCCGGTCATGAGATGCTCCACATGGATATCACCACCCTGGCGTGGATAGAGCGCCAGGTAGGTGTGCTCCAACGCATTCATGTCGAGGAGCATAGCGTGGCTGCACCCGTAAGCCTGGAAGGTCCGTGCCATCGCGGATGGCGTCGCCGTCGAAAAATATCCGTAGATCAGGTAGGTGCGTCCGGCATAGTGCTGGAGGCAGGCCCCTGCCCGTAGGGTTCTCAACTCTGCCTTGGCACTGCCGGACCAGTTGCCCGGGCCCCACTTGTTTACGCGGTCGCCCGGCACCGGTTCGCCAGAGGCCTGATCGAGGGTGACGAGCGGTACTCCGTTCTGGCGGGCGAAGGCGATCATCGGCAAGAGCTCGTTGTCCTCTTCCGACCAAGTCTTCATGTTTACCGTGCCATCGGCCAGCACGTAGATCGTCGAGAGGCCGGTCTTCAGCTTGCTGTAGATCACTCCCTTCTCGATAAACCCATAGTGCTTGCCTGTATCGATCGTCGCGTAGTCACCGAACTTGAAGGCGCCATGCTGCCTCTTGAAGCCGGCAGTGAAGGTCGCAACTGTTTGGCTCGAGTACTCAGGAGGGACCATGCCACTCCGAACCAGCGGCTCCGCGTCGCGGATCCCGTCGGGCCCCGGCAGGCCAGCTATGCGGGCCGCAGCCCGCGGGCGTGGTGACCAGTCAAGACGAGGGTGGTCGGTACCGAGCGCAAAGCCCACTCCGAAGCGATCGAGGTTGAAAGCCACGAGGTAGGCAATGGCCTTCCCCTCGATGCTGTCCAGGCGGTTTGCCTCTCCCGGACCATTGAGAACCCCCTCATCGATCGTGCGGGGCTGCATTGCACTCACAAAAACGCCCTCCAGCCCCAGGGCACGGTACCAACCCCCGGGAACCATCTCCTTCTCGTCCGCTCCATAACGGGCAATTCCGAACCCGATCGGACTGATCGCGCTTTGCGCGTACCTCGGGCTTATCGCCGCGGGGCACGGGCCATCCTCGACGCATCCCGTTCCATCTGACGTCCCGAGGTCAGAGTTCAGGGCGTACTCGTCCCGGTAAAGGGTTTCCTTGACGACGCGAACGATGTTTTCGCCCTGCCAGACGTGATCCCGAAGGAAATCGGTCATGCGCTCAAGGTTGCTGCGTGATCCGGAGACAGTATTGCGGAGATAAAGGCGCCCGCCACAGATAGGAGCGAACGGCAGCTCGCTTCGGCGAGCACTCTCCATCTCCTGCATCTCGTTCGACCAGGGAACGCACCTTGTTGAGTCCCCGGATCTGGAGAGCAGAATGGCGAGGCCCTCATCCTCCAAAAGTTCAACCGACTGTTCGAGCGGATCCGGGTTATCGATGTGAAAAGCTCTGTCCCCGAGCAGGAGCAGGAAGGAGGCGTTCACGTTTGGGTTCAATGAGATCAGTTTCACCGGTTCGCCGGAAGGCAGAACGGCGGTTGCTTCTCTGCGGAAGGGCTGCAATTCGACAATTGTCTTGGCCCTTGCGGCCTTGTAGCTCTCCCACTGACCCTCCGGAGCGGGATATTCCGGGGACTGCGCCGAAACGCCCGCGGCAGCGAGAAGTATCGCGAGAACCTTTGCGGAAAGTACCCAGCTTCGCATTATTGTCTCCCTCCTCTAGAAGAATGCTCCTGCAAGTCGCAGCGCGCCACGCTTCCACGGAGTGCGATGCGTAGCTCCGGGTGCGGATGCGATCTTCTCGCGATTTTGCACGTACCAGTCGTAGTTACGGATCAGGGCATCCCGGTTTGAATATTGCGGAGAAAACCCGAGACGCTCTCGGATCTTGTCAATTGACACGTAGCTGTCGCGAGAGGCCGTGTCGTAGATCCACCTGTACACAGGAGAGAGGTTCATGACCTCCAGGGCGCGCAGAGCGAGAATCGCCGGTCGCTCGGGCAAACCTATAATCCTTCTTCCAAAATTCGCGCGATCCAGAACCGCCTGGAAATCCTCCCGGATAGAGCCAAATTCCGCGGCGCCGACGTTGAAAACGTCGTTTACCTTCGATCTGTCCAGAGTTGCGCAAAGAACGATTGCGTCGCAGAGGTCTTCCACGTCCAACAACTGGTACCTGTTCGCTCCTGCCCCGATCACCGGGAAGTTCTTCCCGCGGTATGCAAAGTCGTAGAGCAGTTCAAAGATCCCGAGGCGTTCGGGCCCCACAAACGATTTTGGCCGAAGGACCGGGACGCATAAGCCATCTTCCCTGAAGTCGCGGCAGACCTGCTCCGCCGCGACTTTCGCCTCACCGTAGGGGCCAACGCCCGAAAGCGCATCCTCTTCAACAAGCGGATGGTGGTCTGGAACACCGTAGACGGCGGTAGAAGAGATGTGGACGAAGCGTTCTATACCGCATTCCCGCGCACAATTCAGAAGAACACGGGTGCCTTCAACGTCAACGGACCAGATCTCGCTCGGTGAGTATAGCGGAAGAGCAGCGGCACAATGGATAACGGTATCGACCCCGGCCATAGCGCTTCGAACCAAATCCCTGTTGCGGATATCACCCTCGATGGGCTCGATGCGGCTTGCCTCGGGATAGTTGAACGGAAGAACGTCGAGGCTGCGAACCGCGCCCCCGCGATCCAGCAAGTGCCTGACAAGGTTGATACCGAGGAACCCCGAGCCGCCGGTCACCAGCCATGTTATACTTTGTCTCATGATCTACCCCTGAAAACATGCAGGAAGCGGGATAGCATTCGCCAAACATGAGGTATGCGTTCCTCAATGAAATATCACAGTCCGCAGTTGAAGACTCTGATCTAGGGCAAACCGCAACCTGTCCGTTGCATTCTCACGATCAAACGCCCCTCGACATTGCGCGCCGTCAATGCGGCCATGTGCGATTGCGGTTTCGATCTCTTGAGATTGCGGGGCACCATGTCATCCGAATGCCCACAGAACCTGATGCTCTCGAGGGCCCTGCGCCTGTTGTCCAAGGTGGACGACTTGCGCCGGCTCGATTTCGCGCTCGGGTCGGCGCCTGCCTGGGAACCGCCTCTCGATCTTATCGAAACGGAAAACGAAGTTCTGGCATACATTGCCCTGCCGGGCGTTGATATTTCTTCGGTAGAGGTCACTGCCGAAAGCGGCACGCTTGTGGTCCGCGGGGAGCGAGTAAGACCCCCGGAACGGATGTCGGCAGCGATCTTGCGCCTTGAACTGCCGTGGGGTCCGTTCAGGCGGCAGGTCAGCGTTCCGGGCGGCTGTACGGTAACAAGCCGGGAAGCGGAGCGCGGATATCTGGTCATCAGGCTGGCCAAGCCGGGAAGGGATGCTTCTTGATGACCGTCCACGACAAGCAACAGCCCGAGAGCAAGCCGAACGATCTGGTTCCCATCCCCGACGACGGCCTGATCCTCTTGCCGGTTCGGAACTTCGTGGCCTTTCCGGGCACGGTCTTTCCGCTGGCCGTGGGGCGCGAAACCTCCGTGGCCGCCGTCGAACAGGGCGTCCGTGGCGAGCGTCCCATCGGCGTGATCCTTCAGCGTGACCCAGAGGAAGAAGCACCGGATGGGGCCGGCCTCCACAAGATAGGCTGCGTCGCCGATGTTCTTCGGTATGTGGCTTCTCCGGACAGCGGCAACCACTTCATTTGCCGAGGAAGCGGCCGTTTTCGGCTGACCGAACTGCTGCAAGGCACGCCGTTCCCGATCGGCTGGATCGAGCGGATAAGGGATGCGGGTGACAAGCGGCCGGAAACCGAGGCGCGTTTTCTCTATCTTCGGGAACTGGCCGTGGAACTTCTCGAGATGCTTCCAGACGCACCGGTCGGGTTGGCGGAGTCCGTCGGTTACATGACCGACCCGGGTCATCTGGCGGATCTGGCGGCGGCGTACTCCGATTTCACGCTGGAGGGCCGGCAGGCCATCCTCGAGACGCTGGATATCGGGGCGCGCATCGAGAAAGTCACAAGCCTTCTCGCCCGTCGCATCGAAGTGCTGCGGATCACCCGCGAGATCGGAGAGCAGACGCGAGAGGCCTTCGACGCGCGGCACCGCGAGGCGGTGCTGCGCGAACAACTCGCCACGATTCAGCGGGAACTCGGCGAGGGCGAAGATGACACCGCCGAAGAAGTGGCAGAGTTGTCGAAGGCGATCAGGGCCGCCGGCATGCCCGAGGAGACTGAGAAGCACGCGCTGAAGGAACTCGGGCGCTACGAACGGATGAGCGACGCAGCCGGCGAAGCCGGGATGCTGCGCACCTAGCTGGAGTGGATGGTCGTCAGGGGCAAAAGCGGACTTGAGGCCAGGTGGTGTGGATCAACACGATCTACTACCGAACGGCACCGATGCGAGGACGACTTCTGTTCGAGTTTGCGATCGACCGCAACTGTGCTGGCCTGATCTCGTCCGCCTGCCTAGCGATGCGACAGTGTTGTCTAGATCCGCCGCAGCATTCAGCGCCGCGGATAAAAAACCTTGAGAGCCCAAATCGGCTGCTGTTGCACAGACCTGTGGCTAGATACGAGAATATCTCTCTCGCATGGTTTTTGAGACGAACTCTGGCTCTGTGGCGACCCTGACTTCATCGCGCCCTCAAAACGAGACCGCTTAGACGACTTCGGCTCGAAGCGTCCGCTATCGGCTCGAGGGTCTAGGTCCGCTCCGCGGTACAACGCTGACTATGGCGAGATACCTTCGACTGATTTGGCGCATTTGTCCTGAAGCAGTGCAGCTGTGCTATGCTCGTAGGCGCATGAGGGGGAAGCACATGCTACAAAATTTCAGAACAAACCTCTTTGCGGCACTCTTGATCGTAGGTGCGGCCACTCCGCTGGAAGCTCAGAATGTAATCGCGGCGGCAAGGTCTGGAGACTTGGCGATCTTCTCAGCCCGGGCCTCTCCGTCTTCCTGACGGTCGATCCGCACCATCTCTTCGAGATAGCGTTCGATGCTGGCCTCGAGATGGGTAATCCGGCTGGCGATCTTGCCCCTGGTGAAGTTCTTGTCGCGATTATTGACGGCCTTGAACTTGCTGCCGTCGATCGCGACACAGTCGCCCTTCAGAACCCCGATCCTTCGACAGAGCTCTACGAACTGCGCGCAGGTCTTGCAGATCGCCGGCCCGTTATCGCGCCGGAAATCGGCAATCGTCTTGTGGTCGGGGATCAACCGACCTGTCAGCCACATCACCTCGACATTGCGACCGGCCTCCCGCTCCAGCGCCCGGCTGGACGGAACCCGGTTCAAATAGCAGTAGATGAAGAGCTTCAGCAGGACCGACGGATGGTAGCCCGGCCGTCCCGTAGGCGCCGGAGACGTACGGCCAAAACTCAACGCAACAAGATCAATCTCATCCACGAATAGGTCGATCACTCGGACAGGATTGTCTTCGCCGATCCAGTCCTCCAGACGGTCTGGAAACAGTGTCGACTGCCCCCGGTCCGTCCCCTCGATGTAGCCCGACATGCCCACCTCCGGTCTTTGCCGAAAGAGTACATCATCCGGAGTTTTTACACAGCCTCGGCTCTACAGAGACATCCGAGCATTTTGCTCAGATGACCGGTTTGCCTCGCGTAGCGGACATCTCCCTATTCCGTCGCTGCAGTGTTGCCGGTGCACGCAAGTTCACTTCCTGCCCAACCTGACCGCCTACGTCGGAACCTCTCTCAGATCCCCGTCGTTCCAGACGAACTTGTCCCTTGATGGGTGGGTGCGCCGCGCGAGCTCATCGCAAACGGTCTGCATTGCTGGTCGCAAGGGCGACACGACCCACGGGCACTGCGTCCTCTACATCAACGTGTTCAGACCAATCGAGGCGCGACCCGCATCCCATGCTTGGCGTTCTTCTGGTGTTTCTGGCACAAGTCCGTGCGCAGCTTGCGCATCGTTGTCGCCGATGACCGCCGCATCACGACCAGCCTCAAAATAGCGGCTGTAGTTCGAGGCTCGATGTGTCTGTGGATACCTGTTGTCGCGCGAAGGTGTCGGAGTTTTGGTGTTCAATGCAGACATAGAATCTCCAATCTTCGATGAGTGGAAAGACCCCTCCTTGAGCTTAGTACAGAGGCCTGAGTCTCACGAAGGGGATACCTTCGCTATGTGAAGCCTCGGCAACAAATTGCTGGTGTCAGGAAGAGCATCCAGCGCGGGCTCTCGAATGCATCTGCAGCAATCTGACGAGTAATTCAGCCGTCCAGCTCCACCCCAACGACCAAATCTAGGTCCTTTATCCCCGACACCAAACGGGTAGACTTGCCCGACCCCCCAGCCACACCCATAACGGCCGTACCGGAGATAGAGATACCGGGTTCCGGAGTGCCAACAATATGCCGAGGAGCTCCGCTGCTCAGACTGCAACTGGCCAGCACCGCTAGGACACCGATTAAGATCAGCAAATCCCGGATCATGGTCAATCTTCTCTCCACAGTCACCGCCTCGCCCCATGCGAATGACAATTCCTACCAAATCCGGACGTTCACACAAATCTGAACTATGACCGGTATGCGGACTTTCCAGCCGTTCCGTTTGCCCAGACGAGAGTTGGCACCACAGCTGGCTTCCAGCCCCACACAGTGTTTTCACTATGCGTGATGTTTCGGCATCTTCTGAAACGCCACATAAAGGCCCGCCAGAACTAAAGCCGTTCCGACGACGCCGGCATTCCAGGTGGTCACAGGTTTGGTGAATCCGAACAGCCAAGGCGCCGCTACCAAAATCAAACCGTAGGAGACTCCCAGATAAGTCTGGACCAGGTAGTGTTTGTTGTGGCCGTAACCCGCTACGGTCAAGGCCAAAAGACCTGAGAGAATGAGCAGTCCTGCATCGCCAACGAGGGCATTGCTAAGAGCCGATTGGCCGCCGAGAAGAATGAACGGCGACAAGATGAGCCAAAGCCCTGAAGCTGTGAAGGCCCATCTGAAAGCCTCAAGATTTGGCATAGCGCATACTCCAACCTTTGGTTTCAGGCGTCGGTTTCAGCATATGCGAGGTTGCCAAGCTCGACGGCGATAGCCATTTCTTCATCGTCGACAAGTCCATCACCATTTGTGTCGATCTCGCCGAACATTTCTTCGGTGAGTTCAGGATATGAAACCTGAAGCTCAGCGAAGGACGCCATGCCGTCGCCGTCAGTATCAATTTCGGCGGACATTGCATTGGCGAAGAATGCGACAGATGTCATGAGGGCAGCTACGAGACCTACATTTTTCACGTTTTTTCCAGTCAAGGTAAGGCAATCCATCATGGATTGCGGTTCAGGTCCCGGCGTATTGCATTCTGCATTTGCTCAAACTGGCCCGCTTTTCACGCGACCGTTATTAGTTACGCAAGGGCTTTCCTGGCAGCGTCGAGTTCGGATTTCGTCTTGATGTCGTCATTCGCTTTGTGCGCAGCCTCAGCAGCGTTGTAATGTCTCCAAGCCTGCGTTCTTTTTTCACCAAAGGGTGCGCTCCCACAGCTGGCTTTAACGGACTTCATCTTTTCCGAGATGGTATTGATGTTGCGTGTCATTGTTGTGTCCCTTCCTAGGTGCTTCGAGAGTAAGCGGCGCGCGAACGAAGAATTTCTTTTTAAGAACTTCCACTTGCGCGCCGCCTAAAAACTTGAAAACGCACTTCCTGCTGAATTTTCAGCGGGCATTTTCTAACTAGCCTACTTTCCAGTTTCCAACGCTTACACAGATCAGCTTGGAGCGATTTGATGTTAGAAGGCGGAACCTTCAGACATGTCCTACCAAGGGAGCAGAGAGACTGAAAAAAAAGTCGGATCGCTGGTGCGAGCCATCTTCAGGAAGATGCGACTAGCGGCTCTTAAAGTTTTGTTCCAATCCCGCGAGCAAAAGTTCGCTTTTGCATCATGCCGCCCATACCCCCCATGCTCTCCATAAGTGCATGTTCTCGCCACCGGACTTGACAGGTTTTTTCAGCCATCATCGCTTCAGTGGCGATGAGCAAGCCTGCGACCGATGCCGCGTATGGGCTCAACGCAGTCATCCGAGCCTTTGGTCAGATGTCCGACCTGCGGCGCTAGCCGGTCATTGGCGGCCTTCGGGTCGCCGGTTCCATCACGAAGGACCGCTTCTGGCGAGCAGACGTACCCAGATGAGGTTCGATGTCCGAGTTGCGGACGAAGCCGCCTGATGCCGTCGCAGCGAACTTGGCGGCAGCGCGTCTACCAAATCGCGAGATGGCCAGCCTCGTCATCAGACTTGCCAGCGGGTGCCTCGCCGTATCATTGCCGCTTCTTTTGCGGACCAGAGTCCGTTCAACGCCGCGCGTGTCTTCGATGGCCCTACCGTGAGCGTCCCGGTCAGCCGTTGAGAGCGGACGACCGATAGCGCGGAGCCCTTGGAATTCGGTCTCGTTGGCATGCCTTCGTTCTCAGCCACCTGGATCGCGAAGTCCTGCGGAACTGTCGGACGAGAGCTAACGGTCATCGGGGCGACAATCTGTGCAAGGCCGCAGCGGCAAGAGCATGTTCTTTCTGGTGGTAGTCGCCGCGGAACTTGCCATCGACCTCCACCTCCCAGATGCCGTTTCTTTCACGCACCTGAACTCCACCGCGCAGCGGTGGCCTGTTCATGGAAGAATCCTGTCCACCTTTGCTTTTCGGTGGCACGGGTTGCTTGTCGGTCATTTCCGGCTCCTTCGACTTTGGCGCGCGCACTTCTCCGAGGAGCATCACGGCGCGAATGAACTCTTCCGCATAGTCGTCAGTTTCGCGGTGGTCTTGTTCGCGCCGGGTCAATTTCATCGGTTCCACGAACTGTTCTCGAAGGTGGTCCACGAAACGCGGTTCGGTACGGGCCATGTAGGCGATCAGAGCTTGCAGGATCCGTTCATGAGCCAGCACACGCCGTTCGAGGTCGGTGGTCTCGGGGGAAGCTAACGGCATGGCGCGGTTCATCCTTCATCGACCGCGCTTTCCGGGCGCTCCGGCAACGCGTCAACATCAAGGGCTGCCAGGCAGGCCTGCGCGATATCGCGGTTCGGAGCATCTGTTCCGGGCACCGTCGCCCAGCCCGCCTCCATCAGGGCATCGCGCCGCTGATAGGTCGAGGCGGCCCGGATCGTTTCAAGCTTTTCGGCCCGTGCCGGGTCGGACTGTGCCATCTCGAGGCAGACCGGTACCATGGAGGCGACGACATCGTTACGGGACATCGCCATCGCTCGGTCATTCGAGGTGCCGCCGGTCACCCAGCCGCCCCAGGTAAAACCGACCACGCCGACGAAAACCGCGCCGATCACGGCACCATAGATGCCGGGTTTGAGCCATTCGGGAGTATTCATTTCAAGTCCTCCTGCGGAGAAAGCGCCGCTTCGCTGTGGTTGTTCATCTCAGTCGGACCCTGATCCCGGCTCAGCGCCTCATTCAGGTCGCGCTCTGATATCGTGTGCAGTTCCATCCAACCGGCCCGATCTCCTCTGCCAGGAACGGTCATAAGGGTCGCCGTCCTCTGATACGTTTCGAAACCTTTCCCGCGGAGAAGTTCTTCCTGAATCAGGACTTCGTAGTCCCCGGCCGGAAGTTCGTCCGGAAAATCGGCTAGGCTGAACGGGTGCATGAAAGTCACCCTCAAACTGGATGAACGCATGCTCATCTCTGGCCTCCACGATTTTGGCAGATCCGTCGCTCGCCACTGTTGACGGCCCCTTAGTTTCCGGACCTGACCAGTCGAACGATATCTCCTTTTGTACTTCGGAAACGTTCGACTGGTGCTGACACATGTTAGTCCCGGGCGCCGCGCGGGTAGCGAACACCCTGAGGAGGTTTGCGGGCACTGACCTGTGTAAGGGCGCGGGGTCCGACCTGCGCGTATCCTTTGGGAAACAGGGATGATCTGCATTCCTGCAACCCTTGAAAGGATTGGCAATGGCCGACCCCAGCGTACTCAACCCGCACCCGCCCGAGTTCGATCGGTTTCTCCAAGCGTCCGTCGGCGAGGACCGGAACGGCTATGCCGTGACGGTGCTCTCCACGCTTGCGCGGCTTGGCCTCGATCCATGGAAGGAAACCGCTGAACTGGTCACGCTGGGGCGCGACGC
>NZ_JAWHTE010000023.1:0-69670 GCF_032586175.1 Ovoidimarina sediminis | reverse complement strand
ACAGGCCCAGTTACGCGCTATCGCGATCTGTTCGCGGCTCTCAACCCGACTTCTTCAACACAATCAGCCCGGAGCCGTCCTACCATTTCTCTCCGAAAGGACGAATATCGAGTTCAAATGTCCAAGCTGATTTGTCCTGATTGGCGAGCATCAACGCAGTTTCCGCGATACAGGCTGGCTTGATGAAGAAATCATCGGATTCATTTGGTGCGAAGTTCGTTCGGGTGTCTTTAGTGTCGATCACGCCGTCGATAACTAGGTAGACAATGTGCACACCTTTCGGGCCGAGTTGCTTGGCCAGCGAGTTCGCCAAAGTACGTTGCGCGGACTTCGAGGGAGCGAAAGCAGTTGTCCATACGTTACCGCGAAGCGCAGCGGTAGCACCGGATATAATGATTACCCCAGAGCCGCGCTCAGACATCTGAGGCCCCAAAAGCTTGGCGGTAGCAAAGAGACCAAGTGCTCCAACCCGCCAGCTTTGTTCGAATTGGAGTTCTGAAACATCTTCGAGCGCCCCGAATTGAGCGAGGTCAGCGTTGAAGATCACGACATCAATCTCGCCAAGATCGCTTTGGACCGAGGCGAGAGCGCCCTTGAGGCTGTTAGGGTCTCCCGCGTCGCATTTATAGGCTCGAACTGATGTGTCGGTTGGCTCTGCACCGTCTAGACTTGCCCCCGATCGACTCAGCAGCCCGAGATCGTATCCAGCTTCTTTGAAGATCTCAGCGTATGCTGTCCCCAAGCCTGGACCAAATCCAATGATTACGCAGACCTTCTCGCCCATGGCTTATTCCTCCCTCAAGTAAATCAACCAAGTACACCCATATCACGAACCCGGCGGACCGCGCAGCTAACGGCAGTTTCGGCACCGCATAGCTGACATTGCGCACCAATCTGGACGCGCTGCGCCGGTGTTGGTTTGAACGATGGATGCTTGATGGGAGCCCGCGTTGGCGGGCGGGAGGTCAGGCAAATGTCTGCTCAGAGCCCAAAGTGACGAATGCTGCGAAGTGTGCAAAGGTCTGCTTTTGATCAGATTGCAAGGAGGGGCAGCATGCGAATTGGCGTGATCGGGTGCGGAACGATCGCTCGTGCGGCGGTGGAAGGCATCATCCATGACGGTCACGAAATCACTGTTTCCAATCGCAGTGCTCATCATTCCTCGTCTCTCGCCGAAGCCTATGAGAACGTTCATATCGCGGACAACCAGGAGGTAGTTGACGCAAGCGACGTTCTGTTTCTGGGATTGATGGCAGAGGTCGCGCCGGATGTCCTTGGCTCTTTGACATTTCGGGAAGGACAAGTCGCGATCACGTTCATGGCCGGGGCGTCGCTTGAGGAGGCAGACGCCATGGTCCGACCGGCGCGCGCGACTGCGATCATGATGCCATTCCCCGGTATTGCCGAGGGCGGAACGCCCATCATGATGTATGGGGACGCGGACATCGTCGCGGATATTTTCGGTGCTCGGAACAGCATTTTTCCGGTGCAGAACGGCGATGAAATGGCGGCCTATCTCAGTGCGCAGGCCGTTCTGTCTCCTGTCGCGCGTATGGTCGGTGATGCTGCGGATTGGCTTGGGGATCGCGTGTCAGACAAAACTCAGGGCGAAGCCTTCCTCAGAGAGTTGGTGGCATCGAACCTTTCGGCGATCGCTTGCGAACCCCTGATTGAGGCGCTCAACGCGCCGGGTGGATACAACCAGAGGCTTCGTCTGCATATGGAAGCTCAGGGGATGACCAGGGCGCTCAAGGACGGACTTACCAAAATGGCCTAGTTCAAAGCAGAAAGCAGTTCGCATTGCTTTCAGTTTCACGAACCCAACCAGCACGTAGATTGTGCAGTAACTCTCCAAAGTAGCAGTTCGTTCTATCAAGCTGGGCGTCCGCACAGCAGTCGGTTGCTTAAATCTAGCGAACGGTGGCTCAGAGGCCGAAGGGGACAACACTCGCTGTGTCATCTGATGCACGCGGCCTTCACTGCCGGTTAGCCGCAGCGGTCTCTGTGGCCTTAATCCTGGATACAAGCCAGGCCAAGGTGCGCCCAACCATGTGCGCAACGTCACGGGATTGCTGTGCGCGGGCAGTGCGGATACGCCGTTCCGCGATTTGCGTTGCGTTCTTGAACAGTTGATCGTTGGTGCTGGGCATGGTCTTTCCCTTCGGGCGTTTGGATCAGGTTTGTGTAACCAGCTTCCCATTCCTCCGGTGTGTCGGCTTGGGGAACAGGTCCGGAAACCGTCCAAAGTTGTCCATTTCTCTTGAGATCCACTGTCGATGCGACCACTGTCAGTCATGACTGCAGACATCATTGCGTTTGAAGATTGCGAGGTTGACCTTGCCAGAGGTGAGCTACGCCGATCGGAACAGGTTGTTGCACTTGAGCCGATTGCCTTCGAGTTGATTGTGTTTCTCGCGTCTCGTCCGGGGGAGCTGGTAACGAAAGATGAATTGGTTGAGAGCGTGTGGGGCGGACGCGCCATCTCGGATTCTGCCATTTCCAGCTGCGTGGCATCCGCTCGTTCTGCGCTGGGCGACACCGGGGCAATGCAGCGCTACATTAAGACTGTGCCGAGACGTGGCTTTCGGTTCGTGGGTGAGTGTAACCGACAGCGCGCTACCGACTCACTGGAGAAGAAGTTACCAAGCAAACCGTCCGTCGCGGTCTTGCCGTTCTTAAACATGTCGGGCGATCCCGAGCAGGCGTATTACTCAGACGGCATTACAGATGACATCATTACAGATCTGTCGCGCTACAACGAACTGTTCGTGATAGCTCGTCATTCAAGTTTCGCCTACCGCGACACTACCAAATCAAGGAGCGAAATCGCAAACGAACTGGGCGTCCAGTATCTTGCCGAAGGTTCGGTTCAGAGAGCGGCCGAGAAAATTCGGGTCAACGTGCGCCTGATCGATCCCAAAACAGCCAACGAAATCTGGGCGGAGCGCTACAATCGCGAGGCTGCGGACATATTCGAGGTACAGGACGAAATCACCGCGGTGATCGTCAACCGGCTAGCGGGTCAGATCGAGCGCCGGCACCAAAGGAATGCGGCATCTGGACGAGAAACCGGCTTGAGCGCATACGATTACATCCTGAGAGCGCAGCAAGGCATCTTCGACGTTGGTCGCGAGAACGCTCGGCGCGCTTTCAATGATGTCCAGAAAGCTCTCGATATTGATCCAGGGAACGCACGGGCGCATGCCCTTCTAGGATGGTACTACATAACCGAGGCGACGAACTCATGGGGAATGGAACCCAACGAAGCCTATCAGAACGCATGGGACTCCGCGCTTAGCGCGACCTCCGCCGACGATGACGAGCCGTTCGGCTTCGTCGTGCTAGCCTGGGTCTACTTGTGGCGAGATCGACTTTTTGACCGGGCTTTGGTGGAACTGCAGAAGGCTTGCGATCTGAACCCGTCCAACGCTGCCTACAGAAGTTATCTTGCCTTTGCGCAAATCTATGCGGGCGAATACGAAGCTGGAAAAGCAAACCTCGAAGGCGCAATGCAGTTGAACCCGCATTTTCCAGTGCTTTACGACAACCACTACATGCGGGCTCTTTTTCATCTGCGTGACAGCAAAGCAGCGCTTCCTCACGCCGTGCGCGTCCGATCGCACATGCCCCAAGCCAGCAACGCACTGTCTCTCGTGGCCGCCATATTCGCGTCTCTGGAAATGGACGAAGATGCGAGACAGGTTATTGACCAGATCAAGCGAGTGAGCCCAGGCTTCACGCGTAAGTTTGTCAAACGAAACCTTCCATATCGGATTGAGTCAGACCGCGAGTACTTTCTGGAAATGTTGGAGAAAGCCGGTTTGCCGGAGTAGTTGCGAAGGACTGGTTTGTCCGC
This sequence comes from Ovoidimarina sediminis, assembly GCF_032586175.1. Lineage (NCBI taxonomy): Bacteria > Pseudomonadati > Pseudomonadota > Alphaproteobacteria > Rhodobacterales > Roseobacteraceae > Ovoidimarina > Ovoidimarina sediminis. The sequence goes on along the minus strand of NZ_JAWHTE010000023.1, from coordinate 65,814 downwards.
TTCTCGGTCGTTGACGCGATTTCGGCGAGCATCCGCTTTCGGCATAAGCAGACTTTCCCGCCAGTAACCGCGGCTCGTTGCCTTTCGATGACCGCACTACACTCCAGGCCGGTCATCTGACTGAAAGCCTCCGATGACCGGGAAGAGCCCCAAGCGGAAGCTTGAATCCCTGGGAAGAAGAACCAAGCCAAAGCACCACGGTGCTTGGGACTTTATCAGGTTTGGATTATTGAGCATCATTTTGACCAGCGATCTCGCTAACCGTTGATTTGCCCGCACAGGTCGCCGCAGTCGCATCGCAATGGCTCGACAGGAGGGAAGACCCGTGAAATCAAAATTCCGCATCTTCACCTCCATTCTGTTTTGCTTCGGCTCGCTCTTGACCGTTTCGCTTGCGCTGATCATTGCAATCAACTTTTCCAATTCTGTTCAGATCTTCTCGAAGTTGCTTGGCGAGACACTTGTGCGCGGCGTTGGTGGGTTGGAGCTGGCGCTGAGGACTCATCTCGACGCTGCAGAGGAACAGGCAAACTTCATCGCAACGCACATACTCTCCAAGGATCGCGCCATTTCCGAACTGGAAGGCCTCGCGGATTTTGCATCAGGATCTTTTGCAGCCGCCCCTCAGATCACCGGTGTTTTGATCACAGATGCCGACGGACGCTTTTTGGGAGTTCGGCGCACACGCTGGGGAGGCGTTGAGCACGAGTGGTCGGAGACCAAGACCGATCAAGAACTCGCGCTTCTTACTGAATTCATGAGCAACCAAACCCGACCTTCATGGGGGCCACCGGTTTACGCCGAGGCACTCTCCGCCACGGTTATGAATTATCGTTTACCTATCTGGCGTGACGCAGAGTTTCTCGGCTTTGTGCTTGTTGGCATATCTACGCAGGAACTTTCGAGCCTTGCTGACGAACTAAGTGAGCCGCCCAGCTCACGGGCTTTCGTTCTGTTCGGCAAGGATAGAGTCCTGTCGCACAGCTACCTAGTCTTGCAGCCAGGTAATGTCTCGTTCGAGAAACCGTTGCTGAATGTCAATGACGTCCTTGATCCCGTCATACAACGCCTGGAAACCGCTTCTCCCTCGCCCGAGATTGTCACGGCCGAGGGCGTTGATCTGGGCTTGGTCGAGGTTGAGGGTACACGCTACGGCGTGATTACAAAGTCGATAGAGGATTATGGTGAAACGCCATTGATTGTTGGCTCGTATTTCGATGGCTCCGGCATAAGGGAGCTGATCCGTTCGATTCTACGCACAATCCTTGTAGGGGCCGGAGTTCTGGCAGTCGGACTGATACTGGTATTTGCTGTGAGTCGTGCAATTTCTCGGCCGGTCCGCAAAACATCGGAGGTCGCGGCAGGCGTTGCTGCCCTGGAATTTGACGGCATTGAACCACTGCAGAGCAGCCGAATCCTTGAGATCGACGATCTTTCTTCGTCAGTGAATGCGATGCTGGTGGGGTTGGAGTCATTCGGTCGCTACGTACCTCGCAATCTTGTCAGAAAGCTGATCCGCGAAAACCGCGTCGGCGCAGGAATCGAAGAACGCCAGATGACTGTGATGTTCACCGATATCGCGGGGTTCACCTCGACTTGCGAAGGCATGAGCCCGGCAGAGGTTGCAGAGTTCGTGAACAACCATCTGACCCTTGTCTCACGCTGTATTCAGGACACGGGCGGAACGATCGACAAATACATCGGCGACGCGGTGATGGCATTCTGGGGCGCACCCGACCGTATCGAGAACCCGGCGCTTCGAGCCGTTAGCGCGGCCTCCGCCTTGCAGAGGGCCCTGGCAAGGGACAACGAGAAACGGGCGTCCCGGGGTCTGCCTCCAGTGCGCATCAGGATTGGGGTTCACTCCGGTCAACTGATCGTCGGAGACATCGGGTCACCCGACCGGATCAACTACACGGTCATCGGCGATGTCGTGAACACGGCCCAGCGACTAGAGGGACTTGGCAAGACGGTCGATGGCGATGCCGAGTCGATCGTATTGGTCAGCCGTGCGGTTAAAGACAGCGTGGGCGAGCAGTTTCAGATGCAGCGGATTGGGCCAATGAACCTCAAGGGCAAGAGCGATGCGATTGACGTCTACCGATTGATCGAAAAGAGCTAGGTCGAAAGGCTCGCCTCAAACGGATTTTCAAGCTGACCCACGTGAGATGCAGAATGGCCGCTCCGTCCCGCGATCCAGCCAGGCAGGCGTCACAGATGCTGCACGGCGCATGAATGGCCGGTTTGGTGAAGCTGCGCCGCAACGTCTGGCAACATCGGAAATGGCCGGATTGGGCCGCTAAGCGGTCATAGACCCAAGATAGGTAAGCGTCCGGCGACGGGCAAAGCAGTCGTTCGCAGTCGCCATATCCGGGTCCTGCCCTCAAATTTGAGACCCGAGCTGCCCAGCTTCCTGCCATGCTAAGGTGCGTGCTGATCATGCCGACGAAGGGAGGCGAGCATGCCGGAGCTACCGCTGCGTGGAACACGCATTCTCGAGGTGGAGGGTATCGGCCCGGGGCCATTCGCGGCCATGATGCTGGGTGACCTCGGCGCAGACGTGATAGTAGTGCATCGCCCTAGAATAGAACCGCCCCCAGGAACAAAAGAGCTGCCGATCACGGATAGGGGCAAACGCTCTATCACGCTGGACCTGAAAAGCAGCGCGGATTGCGCGATCTTCATGCAGCTTGTTTCCGGAGCCGATGGTCTGATCGAGGGCTTTCGACCGGGGGTAATGGAACGGCTGGGACTTGGCCCAAAGGATTGCCACGAATCCAACACGCGCCTTGTTTACGGCCGGATGACGGGGTGGGGGCAAGCTGGACCACTCGCTAGTCGAGCTGGACATGACCTTAATTACATTTCGCTTGCCGGGGCTTTGTGGGCTACTGCATTACCCGGCGAAAGACCCTCTGCACCACCAACATTACTTGGCGACATCGGCGGCGGAGCGCTCTATCTCGTGGCTGGTATGTTGTCGGGGCTACTTATGGCGATGCGAACCGGTCAAGGTACGGTGGTCGATGCAGCAATCTATGACGGTGTCTCTCATCTTCAAAATCTCTTGCTGTCGATCGAAGGGGCGGAAGGACGCGGGGTACCTGCACAGTCGAACCCACTCGTCGGAGCGCATTGGTCTAGGACATACCGATGCGCGGATGACCGCTTCCTGAGCGTTCAATGCTTGGAGCCCAAGTTCTACCAGATATTTCTGGAGCGTCTCGGGCTGTCGGATGATCGCGATTTCAGTGACAACCAGTTCAACCGCTCTGCTTGGCCACGGCTATCCAAGCGACTGGAAGATATCTTTCTCAGAGGAGACCTGTCCCATTGGGATCAGCTCTTCGCAGGGAGCGATACATGCGTAGCACCGGTTCTTTCCCCTGAAGAGGCGTATCGGCATCCGCACAATCAAATGCGTGAAACGTGGCAAATGACAAGCAATGGGCTTCAAGCCGCAGCCGCGCCGCGCTTTTTGGATGTATCAGTTGGAAGTCCGCCCTCCATTTGCCGTCGGGGTGAGCACACAGATGAGATTTTGACGGAACTCAATTCGGATATAGGTTGGGGCTCATCAAAGCCTGGACAGGCTACCTAGTCTGCCGAGACCTTGTCTACGTCTTGAACGTCGCTGCGTAGCGCGGTGCGAAGAATTTGCTGAAGGCTTTTACTTCAGGCCGTCTGTATGCTTCCGGCGAAATGAGCAGCAAGTGCTGGCGTGTCACGTCTTTAATGTCGCCAAAGCAGCGAATAAGGGCTTCATCGTGTCGCGCATGCCTGAGGTTCACAATTCCCAACCCCTGCCCCGACCTTACTGCTGCTTTCACAAGGTCGGCATCCTGATACGACGCAACGATCTGCTCCGGATTGACCCGTTCGATTAACCATCGGTGAATATAGTCCGGTACGTTCACATTCTGAAACGTGACAAAGCGGTGGTGTTTCAGGTCTGCTTCGGATTTTGGAAGCCCGAATTTCTCGGCGTAGGATTTCCCACCAAAAATCGCCCATTTCGCAACGCGGATTTTCCGGCAGATAAGGTTTTGATCAGGCTCATCTTTCGTCAGGCGGATGGCAATATCCGCTTCGCCAGAGGTCAGATCAAGCACCTTGTAACTGTGGATGAACTCGAAATCGACATCGGGGTTCTTGGCCGAGAACTCGCTGAAGATGTCCATTACTGGGTCTGAGAAGCTCCCAGGCGCCGTAATCCGAATGGTCCTTGGCTTACCCAACTCGCTTGTCTTTTTCTGAAACTTCTCCGCCACCTGTTCCATTTCTTCTGCCAGAGGCAGGAGAGACCTGGCAAAGTCAGTCGGCTTAAATCCGCGCGTGTCCCGGACAAATAGAGGCAGCCCGACCTCAGCTTCAAGGGCGTCAATCCGTCTCGAAACAGTTGGCTGGGCCATTCCTAGTTCCTCTGACGCAGCCAGCGTTGAGCCGTGTCTGAACACAGCGAGAAAGATGCGAACATTGGACCAGTTTCTTAGGCCGCTATGCATTTCTGTAGAGCAGCACGATATATCAGGCGATACAAGCATTGACGCGACGCAACTAAGCTTGAAGCATCAGAACGTCCTGGAGCCGAAAGAAATGAGCGTTGTCGAAATCATCCCCCGCCCAAACTGGAAGATCTCTGAGCGTTTGGCCTCGTTCTTCTCACGCTTGAGAGTCCCGCCTGCGGATACAGAGGTTTCTGAAGACGAGCGCCGCGCAGGACGGGCTTTAGTCCGGGAGATGATGGAGGCGCACCCTGAGGCTTTCCAGCATGAATTCGACTATGAAACTATGATGCGGTTCTATCCCTCAAGGCTTTGACCATGGGGAGCGGCGGCGGCTTTGTCCGCCTCTCGGGCATCGAGCTAGATTTGGGGATTGTCTGCTGTCTGCCGGAGTAGTCGTTCGTAGCAGAAACCTTTTTCCGGCCGCCACGGATGACCGCTAAGGACAGCTGAGCAGTCGCCTCGATCAATCACTCAGACGTTTGCGTTGGGCCCGGCTGGACAATGAGCCCTATGTTGAGCGCCCCCCGACCGGACCGTGAGGTCGTTTGGTCGCGAGATTTCTCGAAGGCGTGGTTGCGTGATATAGAGATTGGTATCCAGTCATTCGGGGAGGCTTCAATGGCTCTGCGTTATGTACTTGTGGTGCTGCCATTTCTTCTTGAGACAACGATGCCTGCAAACGCGAACGACGACGTGGCGTGGGGTCGCATGATCTGTGAAGTCGTCGGCAGCAGGATCATCTCAGAAGACGGAACCCATCCAGAACCTGCTTCCCGCCCGAATGAAAGCTTCCTTAAGGGAACTGAGTTCGACTTCGAATACGGGGTCGATGATGCACTAGGATTAACGATCCATCTGCGTGAGACCGCCAACCGAAACGTTCTGATCAATGAGACGTTTCCAATGAAGAGTTTCAGCAGCATCTCTCAAGTGACAAACATCGCGGAGTTTAGAGCGCCGTACAGCGAGGCTACCTTTGGGCAGCATCGGATGAACTACAAAGGTAGTGATCAATTGTTTCTCAAGAACCAATGCGGCGGGAAAGAATGGTCCGGTCACCTTGTTCGGACACACGTAGGCGGGCTTTCCACTCACGTGGTTTCCCTGAAGTGCCGCACCTTTGTTGACGCGCGTGATGAAGTTTTTGCTCGCCTGTCAACAGCTCAAAGAGCACGCAGCCCGAACTAGAGTCTGGGGCCCGTTTTTGGCGTGTCGGCTTTGGACTTGCGATCAGCGAAGTCGCGCGCTCCCACAACAAAGCGATCTGTGCTATGCTGCTCTCAAGCGATCGAAGAGATCGTGATCGAGGCCCTATGCGAGCAGTTCAAGCAAGCAATATTTGAGGGCCAGTCTAATGACACAGATTACAAGTGACAGTGGAGGTCTCGAGTTTGTTGCAGGTGGTGGTCTGCTTAGCAGGCGCCTCCTTCTGAAAAGTACATTGGTTGGAACAGGGGCTATTGCAGCCAGTTTGACGGCGCCCACGCGGGCAGCGGCGGAGGCCGACATTCCCGAATGGGTTACGGTGTCGGGCGAGCGCGCTCGAGGCTATGGGATGCCGGCAGAGTCCGAGGCCCAGATCCAGAGGGCCATCATCGAACCGTGGCAGGACGTGGCGGCCGCATTCAGTCTCTCAGGGACGCCGCACCATCGCCTCCGGGGCACTATTACGCCGAGCGGACTTCACTTTGAGGTTCATCATGGAGGGAGGCCGGATGTAGACCCAGCGCGCCACCGGCTGATGATACATGGCCTTGTTGATTACCCATTGAAGTTCGATCTGAATGCGCTTGAACGCTATCCAATGGTCACGGCGACACATTTCCTGGAATGCGCGGGCAACAGCCTCTTCAACGCGATCATGCCCGAACCCATGCAAGCAGGATGCGACATGCTTCACGGTCTCTTGTCCAATTCCGAGTGGACGGGCGTTCCGCTGTCGGTGCTGATGGACGAGGCGGGCGTGAATCCGGAGGGCAAATGGGTGGTTGCCGTCGGCAGCGACGGGCCAGCTCTCGCTAGATCGATCCCGATCGAGAAGATCATGGAAGATGGGATCTTAGCGCTTTACCAAAATGGCGAGCGGATACGACCCGAGCAGGGCTATCCAATGCGTCTGCTTCTGCCCGGGTTCGAAGGGAACATGAATGTCAAATGGCTTACCAGCCTTTGGGTAACGGACGCGCCCGCCTACACAAAGCACGAGTCGGGCGAATACACTGAGATCCTTGCCGACGGATCATCGGTTAAGTTTACATTCGCGCTCGGCGTGAAGTCATTCATCACCCATCCTTCCGCCACCATGACGATGACTGGGCCCGGCTTCTACGAGATCTCCGGGCTCGCGTGGTCTGGGGCTGGCAGAGTGGACCGCGTAGAGGTCTCCGCCGATGGCGGACAATCGTGGGCTGAAGCAGCTCTCGAGGGACCGGTTCGCTCGCGCGCACTGACTCGGTTTCGTCTACCTTGGCGCTGGGATGGTTCACCGCTGGTTCTTATGAGCCGGGCAACAGATGAGACGGGCGCCGTGCAGCCGGCTCGGTCAGAATGGAAGGCGAGATACCATCCGTCGAACTTTCTCCACTACAACGCCATTCAACCTTGGCAAATTACGGCAGAAGGAGCGGTCCAGAATGTCTACATTTAAGTTTGCAGTCGGACTGACTTTCCTGTTCGCCACAGCGGTTCATGCTGAAGGACCAGGATTAGGGCAGCCGGTATCAGCGAACGAGATCCCGTTCTACGCAACATATGTCATGCCGGACGGGCGGGGTCTTCCTGAAGGGGGTGGAACCGCGGCTGAAGGGGCTGAAATTTATGCGGCTCAATGCACAAGCTGTCATGGCGAGACCGGCACGGAAGGCCCAGTGATGCCGCCGGTGTGGCCAAACGAGCTTTGGCCCAAGTCGGTTGGCAAGCACTGGCCCTACGCGACCACACTGTTCGACTACATTCGGCGCGCGATGCCGCTCAACGATCCAAAGTCGCTCTCTGATGACGAGGTCTACGCATTGGCTGCATTTATCCTTGCGCGAAACGGCATCATAGACGAGGGCTTGGCAATGACCGCCAAAACCCTGCCGACGGTGGAGATGCCCAACCGGGACAACTTCATCGACGTTTGGGCGACACAGGGTGAGAAGCCTTGGTAGAGCAGTGGATCACCCCCGCCAATATAGGCGGGGGTAGGTTGAGTAGACATCGCTCCCGCCTTCTTAGAATGGCTGCATGGTCCCGCAGAGCGGTCACTGACGCACCGGGAGAAGTCTCGAATCTGGCTGTTTGGTGCAGATGAAAGCTGTGAGCCGATTGTGTTGAAAAACTCTGCAACTCGAAATTCGCGTTGAGAATCTGGAACTCTGTTCTCGCATACATCCTCATGGAAAACGTGGTTTGCCATTAGGAAAATTCGCGGGAAGATGTTCTGCCAATCCGACCTTCCGAGACGGGACACCGAATTCTTCAACACAATCAGCCCGAAGCGGCCGGTTGATCGAAGCTCTGCGACCTGAATGGTTCGCATGCAATCGACGGCGAATGGCGACCGGAAATATGTTAAGGTTGCTATGGGTAACCGTTGGTTTGATCGGCCGGTGCGGTACCAGCAGGCAAACCAGTTCGCGGTGCCCCTAGGGAGGACCCGATGCCGAGATACATCATTAGCGGAAACTACACATCTTCAGCAATGAAAGGGATGCTTGCAAATCCCAGTGATCGTGAAGCTGCGACCAGAGCATTGGTCGAAGCCGCAGGCGGCACACTGGAAACCTTCTACCTAACGACGGGCGACAACGACTTCTCGATGAAAGTAGCGATCGATGATGCAACCGATCTTATCGCGGCGCTTATCGTTGCCGGGGCAAGCGGTGCGGCCAGTAGTCTCAAGACCGTTCGCGCGTTTACGTCGGATGAGTTCACCCAAATGCAGAAGAAAGCCGGTGAGATCGCTAAAGCGTACAAAGCGCCCTGACTCAAGCAAGCTAGAGAACGTGGCGACCGATTGGTCGCCACGAACAAAGCAGTACACTGGCCGCGCCAGTAACGGACACCACATTGAGCCAGGTAGTCCTGCAGCCCCTACAACGTCACAGCGGCCGACGATAATCTTTCCTCGATCAGCCGATGCCAAGCTCGAGATTTCCCCTACAGAAGGCTGTCTTTCGGAACGGTTGCTCCAGCTACTAGGGACGTGCGCCGGTGGGTACCATGATGTGCTGGTAGGGTGTTCCTTCCCACTGAGGTGCCCCTAGTTTCCTAGACACCTGCCTCGGTTAATTTCTGCTGTCTGATCTCGAAGTCAACGGGCGACAGCATACCGTTGTTCGTGTGCTTGCGCTTCGGGTTGTAGAACAGCTCGATGTACTCGAACACGTCGTGCCTGGCGGCATCGCGGGACGGGTAGGTGCGACGTCGGATGCGCTCCCGGTTCAGGAGTTGGAAGAAGCTCTCCGCGACGGCGTTGTCATGGCAGTTCCCGCGTCGGCTCATGCTGGGTTCAAGGTCGTGCGGGCGCAGGAACGCCTGCCATTCCCTGCTTGTGAACTGGGAGCCTTGGTCTGAGTGGAGCACTACCCTGGCTGTGGGTTTGCGCCGCCACACGGCCATCAGCAGGGCTTGCAGAGCGAGATCCGTCGTCATGCGGGACTGGGCGGACCAACCAACGACGCGGCGTGAGAACAGATCGATGACGACACACAGGTACAGCCAGCCCTCGTGCGTCTTGATGTAAGTGATGCTTTCGGGTCTTGGCGCGTGCGCTTGGCCTGTTGCCATTCCTCGCGGCTGTAGCTGAGCGGATCGCGTTGATTACGGTCCTGCAAGCCCTTTGGCATCTCCCATCCGTGTTCGCGATACAGATCACGTGATATACCCGTCAGGGTGTTTTTGTAGAATGGAAGGTTGATGGCTTTCATCTCCTCGCCGTCGATCCGGCTCCAGACAGCATGCGCATGCCTGCGTCCGTCCTTCTCATGAAATACGATGGCGCGGGGCTGACCATCTAAACCAAGCTCCCCTTCGACGCGGCCTATGGCAGCTCCGAAGTTTTTGACTGAGACATGCTGATCCGGTGGCGGATTCAGACTGAGTGAGAAGAGGTGGTTCTTAGCCCGCGTTCCTTTGGCAATGGCATCGGCTTCTTGAAAGGCTTCAACGATGTCATCGCTGACAAAGCCCCGCACCTCATGAAGCTCGACATGATCGTTGCCTCGCATCGCCATTAGGTAGCGACCGAGTTGCACAGCATCTCCGCGCTCTTTGGCTTTCAGGATCACGGCGCACTTCCTGACTTGCCGAGGGCCCGCATCAACTCAGTACGCATTTCCACGATCTCGCGGCAGGCGGCGCTGATTTCCGCTTCGATATCGGGATGGACAGGCAGCGTGCCTGTATTCACGGCCCGTGCGAGTTGATTGAGGTTGGAAGACAGGCGGGTCTGCCCCAACGCAGCCAAAACACGCGCCAAGGCGACATGATCCTCGACAGGGCGCGTATTGCGCCTGCGAACCTTCTCCAGGTCCTCACCGAAGAGCTTAGCCTTGATATAAGCCCCCAAAGGCAGCCCGTTTGCAGCTTCTTCCAGCTTCGCACGCTCTTCAAACGTCAAACGGAGCGAGAACGGCGCAGGCGCCTTCCTCTTAGCTAAGGTGTTGAATTTCTTATTCGAGGTGGACATCGCTGCACCTCGATTCAGACTCCAGGTCCTTCAAGGTTTCAGCGAGTTCAGTTCCTTGTAAGTGGCCCTCCCATTCGAGTAGCGCCTCAAGGAGAGAGTTCGAACTTTCTCCTCTCAGGCGCGCCATCCTCTTCAATCCGTTGTGCGTGTCTGTGCCTGTGATCTTGCGGGCCCTCACGGCGTCAGCCGTAGCGGCGGGGAACGCTGTGCGCCCAGTGGCGGGTGGCGAGGGCGTCGCCGTTCCAGGTGACGCTGAGGTGCCCGTCGAGGTGGAAGGCCGCCGCGTCGGCGGTTGTCGTCAGGGTGCAGGCGATTTCGGCGGTGCCGTCGGGGCGGGCATAGACCGCACGGTGGGCGTGGGTTGCGCGGGCGGAGGCGGGGTTTCCCGGGTCGAGGCTGAAGGCGGCGCTGGTTTCATAGCCGAAGGTGGTGGCGATGTCGTGGTGACGGAGCGCCGTGTAGGGCTGGTGCCAGTCCTCGCGGCGGGTGCCGTCCGGGGTGGTTCGGAAGACGCGTTCGAGGGGCGGGTTTTCGAGCGGTTCGAAGGGTTTTTCGCGGGGCAGATCCCGGGCCGGGGGCAGCGGCTGCGCGAGGCCGGCGGGCGCGGACCGGGTGACGGGCAGATCGAGCCAGCCCGCGGCGATGCGGGGCATGGCGGTCGTCGCGGCAGGCCAGATCAGCGGCCAGTAGGAGGACGAGAGCGCAAGGCGGAGGCGATGGCCCGCGGCGAGGCGATAGGCCGTGTGCGGGAAGGAGATCGTGATCCTGCGGCGGGAGGGCAGCGGCCCCGAAGGCGCATCCAGCCCGTCATCGAGGGCGAGGTTCCGGATCGTGCGGGTGATGAGGGCCACGCGCCCGTCGGGCGCGACATCCGAGAGGCGGAGGGCGATCTGGGCGGGCTCCTCCGGCGCGCGGATATCGAGGGTGAGCGACGGCGGCCCGAGGAGGATGCGGTCGGCATCGAGCGGCGGGGTGTCGAAGGTGAGGGCGCGGGCGTCGTCCGGCGCCTGATCGAGGGGGAGCCCGCCGGGCCGGCCGAAATACCCGGTATCCCCGGCCGCCGCGCCGGTGAGGAGATCGTGGGGGACGGGCCAGCCGTCCTTCGCCGGTGAGGCCGTCGCGAGCGCGGGGGTGCCGAGGGTGAGGCGCTGTGTGTCCGTATCGGACGTATCGGCTTCGATCCAGCGGCCCGCGCGGGCGGCGAGCGTGTCGGCGGGTGTGTCGAACTCCCGCAGCCAGAGGCGGAGGCGGGGCCAGTCCGGGGGGGATGGCGCATCCCGGAGCCAGTGATCCCACCAGGCGAGGGCAAGATCCTGAAAGCCCATGGCGGGCCCCGGTGCGCCATGATCGGGGTAGTGATGCCCCCATGGCCCGACCACGCCCCAGACGAGATCGGGGCGGGCGGCGGCGAGGCTCATCACCGAATTGCTGTAGCGGTCGGACCAGCCGCCGATGGCGAGGATCGGCCGCGTGAGGCGGGCGGCCTCGTGGATCACCGAGCCCCGGCGCCAGTAGGTGCCGCGGGCCTCTTCACGCAGCCATGGCTCCACCGGGAAGGCGAGGCTGTCGAGCCGCTTTCGCCAGAGATCGCGCCAGTCCGGCCCGGCCGCGGGCGTGGGGGGCGCGGCGAGGATCGCAGGCAGCGTCGCGCCCCATTCGAGCGTGTCGGTCAGGAGGCAGCCGCCCATGTGGTGGATGTCGTCCTCGTACCGGTCGTGCGTTGCGCAGACGGCGATGACGGCTTTCAGCGCCCCGGGGGCGTCGACACTGGCCTGAAGGGCCGCGGTGCCGCCCCAGGAGGTGCCGAACATGCCGACCTTGCCGGAGCACCAGGGCTGCGCCGCGATCCATTCGATGACGCGGCGGGCGTCGTCGAGCTCTGCTTCGGCGTACATATCCGGCATCACGCCTTCGCTGTCGCCGGAGCCGCGCATGTCGACCCTGAGGCAGGCATAGCCGTGGGCGGCGAAACAGGGGTGGTTCCGGGCGTCGCGGGCGCGGACCATATCGGCCTTGCGGTAGGGGATGTATTCGAGGAGCGCGGGGCAGGGCATGTCTTCGGCGCTGTCGGGGAGCCAGAGGCGGGCGGCGAGGCGGGTGCCGTCAGGCATCGGAATCCAGAGATGTTCGGTGACGCTGACCGTGTGGGCCGGGCCGGAAGGGAGAGGCGGGATCGTCATCCGGGGGCTGCCTTCTTGCTGGTCGGGTTCTGGATATCAGGTGCCCTGATCCGTTGATAATAGAATTTGACATCAAAATTCTTTTCTGGCCAAAGTTTTTGACAACAAATGCTTGCAGGCCCTTTTCGGAAGGTGGGTGCGAATGACCGGTGAGCCGACTGTCGTGGCGATGACCGACAGCCTGATGTCGCTGGGTGCGGAAGTGCGCCAGCTTCGGAAGGCGCGGGGGATGACGCTGAAACGGCTGAGCGCGCTGGCGGGCATATCGCTCAGCCATCTGTCGGCGATCGAGCGGGGGGCGTCGAACCCTTCGGTCGAGGTGCTGGGGGCGATTGCCGCGGGGCTCGACGTCACGCCCGACTGGTTTTTCGCGCGCCGTCCCGGGGCCGGGCCGATGGAGCGGGCCTTCGTGGTGCGCGGCCAGAACCGGCGCAGCCTGAACACGCTTTACGGGCAGGGGGTGGGGGAGCTTGGCTATTCCGACAGCCTGCTGTCGAGTTCGATCGGCGGCGGGTTCTACATGGGGCTGGCCGTCTACGAGCCCAATTCGTCGGGCCTGAGCAGCCCGCTGCACGAGCACAGGGGCGAAGAGCACGGTTTCGTTCTGGAGGGCGAGCTGGAGATGCGGATCGGGGAGGAGACCGTGACGCTGAGGGCCGGCGACAGCTACAGCTTCGACGCGCGCATCCCGCACCAGGCGCGGAACCGGACGGACCGGGTGTGCAAGCTGGTCTGGGCCGTGTCGCCCGTGGTGATCCCGAAGCAGGTGGCGCAGGGTGGCACGCGTTCGGACGAGACCGGCACATGAGCCGCGACCCGCTTCTTCAGCCCTTCACGCTGAAACACCTGACCCTGAAGAACCGGGTGATGACGACGGCGCACGAGCCGGCCTATCCCGAGGACGGCATGCCCAAGGCGCGTTACCGCGCCTATCACGAGACGCGGGCGAAGGCGGGGGTGGCGCTGGCGATGACGGCCGGATCGGCCTGTGTCAGCCGCGACAGCCCGCCCGCCTTCAACAACATCCTCGCCTACAAGGACGAGGTGGTGCCGTGGATGGCGGAGCTGGCCGAGGCCTGCCATGCCCATGGCTGTGCAGTGATGATCCAGCTGACGCATCTGGGCCGGCGGACGGGGTGGAACAAGGGGGACTGGCTTCCGTCCCTGTCGGCCTCGCATCTGCGCGAGCCCGCGCACCGGGCCTTTCCGAAGAAGATGGAAGACCACGACATCGCGCGGGTGATCGAGGATTACGCCGATGCGGCGGAGCGGATGCAGGCGGCGGGGCTCGACGGGATCGAGCTTCAGGCCTACGGGCACCTGATCGACCAGTTCTGGTCGGGGCTGACGAACGGGATGGAGGCGCCCTATGGCGGGAGCCTCGACAACCGGCTGCGTTTCGGGATGGAGGTGATCGGGGCCATTCGCGCGCGGGTGGGCGACGATTTCATCCTGGGCGTGCGCTACACCGCCGACGAGGGCGCCCCCGGCGGGATCACCGAGGCCGAGGGGCTGGAGATTGCGCGGCGGCTGCGGGACACCGGGCAGGTCGACTTCCTGAACGTGATCCGGGGGCAGATCCATACCGATCCGGCGATGACCGACGTGATCCCCGTGCAGGGGATGAAAAGCGCGCCGCATCTGGATTTCGCGGGGCGGGTGAGGGCCGAAAGCGGGATGCCCACGTTCCACGCCGCGCGCATTCCCGATGTGGCGACGGCGCGGCATGCGATATCCGCCGGGCTTCTCGACATGGTGGGGATGACGCGGGCGCATATGGCCGATCCCCTGATCGTGGCGAAGGTGATGGCTGGGCGGGAGGACGATATCCGGCCCTGCGTGGGGGCGACCTATTGCCTGGACCGGATCTACCAGGGGGGCGATGCGCTGTGCATCCACAACCCCGCGACGGGGCGGGAGCTTTCGCTGCCGCAGGAGGTGCCGCCGGCGGATGTGGCGAAGCGGATGGTCGTTGTCGGGGCGGGGCCCGGGGGGCTTGAGGCCGCGCGGGTGGCGGCGGAGCGGGGCCACCGGGTGACGGTGTTCGAGGCCGCGCCGGACCCGGGCGGGCAGATCCGGCTGACCGCGCAGTCGCAGCGGCGGGCGGAGATGATCGGGATCGTCGACTGGCGGATGGCGCAATGCGCGGCGCGGGACGTGGCGTTCCGGTTCAACGTTTTCGCGGAGGCCGATGATATCACGGCGCTTTCGCCGGATGTGGTGGTGATCGCGACGGGTGGGCTTCCGGATGTGACGATCCTCGAGGAGGGCAACGAACTGGCGGTGAGTGCATGGGATCTGATCTCGGGCGATGCCGCGCCGGGGGAGAACGTGCTGATCTATGACGACGCGGGCGATCATCCCGCGCTGATGGCGGCGGAGGTTGTGGCGGGGGCCGGGCATCGCGTTGAGGTGATGACGCGGGACCGGAGTTTTGCGCCCGAAATCATGGGGATGAACCTTGTGCCTTACATGCGGGCCCTGCAGGACAAGGCGGCGGTCTTCACCGTTGCGCGGACGCTGAAGAGCCTGAGGCGCGAGGGCAACCGGCTGATGGCCGTGATCGGCACGGATTATTCGGGCCATACCGAGGAGCGCGCCTTCGACCAGGTGGTGGTGAACCAGGGGACGCTGCCGCTCGACGATCTTTATTTCGCCCTGAAGCCCCTGTCGCGGAACCGGGGCGAGGTGGATCAGGACGCTCTGGTGTCGGGCGAGGGCGCGATCTTCCCGGTGCGCGAGGCGGGCGCGGCATTCGACCTTTACCGGATCGGCGATGCGGTATCGTCACGCAACATCCATGCGGCGATCTATGACGCCTTTCGGATCGGGCTTCGGTGGTGACGGGAAACGGAAAATCGGTGGGGAACTTCGAGATACCGGAATTTTCCAAGATTTTTCTTCCGGTGTCCGATTTTGAGGTTAGGCTCGATGAGGGAGATGGCGCGTTGGGGGGATTCGCAGGCGTGCCCGATACGACCGCAAGCACGCGCGTGACGCAGGACGAGGGCCTTGCCGCCTTCGGGGCCGAGGTGCGCGAGTTGCGCAAGGCGCGCCAGATGACCCTGGCCGATCTGGCGGCGGACAGCGGTGTCTCGATCAGCCATCTGAGCGCGATCGAGCGGGGCACGGTGAACCCGACCCTCGCCAAGATCACGCGGATCGCCGCCGCGCTGGCCGTGCCGGAGGACTGGTTCTTCGCGCTGCGCCCCGGGGCCGGGCCGCTCGAACGGCGCTATGTCGTGCGGCAGGAGAACCGTCGGACCCTGAACGTCCTTTACGGCCAGACGGTGGAAGAGGCGGGCTATTCCGATGCGCTTCTGTCCTCGTCGGTGGGCGGCGAGTTTCACATGGGGATCTCGGATTACCCGCCCTATAGCGAGAAGGTGGCCGACGAGATCTATGTGCGGGGCGGCGAACAGCACGGCATCGTGCTGGAGGGGGAACTGACCCTGCGCCTCGAGAACGAGATCATCACGCTGAAGGCGGGGGACAGCTTCAGCTTTCCCGGCCATGTGCTTCACAGCACGCGCAACAAGAGCTCGAAACCGGCGCGCCTGATCTGGGTGAATTCGCCGGTGATCATTCCGAAATACGCCGCGCTTACGCCGGACGAGCCGCGGACAGACGAGGGAAAGAAACGCTCCGGCACATGAATATCCAGCCGCGATCCGCCCGTGGCCGGGCGGGGCGCGACCCATAAAAGACAAGACATTCAACAGGGAGACCCAGAATGAACCCGATCCGCAAATCCGGCCTGTCGCGCCGCACGCTTCTTCAGAGCGCCGGTGCCTTCGGCGCGGCGAGCATCGCATTCCCGCACATGGCAGTGAGCCAGGACGGCTCTATCCTGACCGTGCGGTCCTATTCCGACCTTCAGATCCTCGACCCGGCGTTCCGCCTGTCGCTGCCCGAGGACGACATCATCCGCGCGATCTATCCGCCGCTGATCGAGCCCGTATCGGGCGACGTGTGGGAGTGGAAGACGGTGGCCGCGGCGTCGATGGAGCAGCTGGACGACCTGACCATCGCCTTCACGCTGAAGGACAACATGGGCTTCACCGACGGCTATGGCGAGGTGACGGCGGAGGACGTGAAGTTCTCGATCGAGCGGATGGCGGACCCGGCGAACGAAAGCCCCTATGCGGGCGACTGGGCCGCGCTGAAGGAGGTTGAGGTGAAGGACCGGCTGTCGGGCCTCATTCACCTGAAGAACAAGTTCGTGCCGCTTTGGACGACGACGCTGCCGACGCCCGCCTCGTGCATCCTGTCGAAGAAGGCAGTGGAAGAGATCGGCGGCAAGATCGAGACCAACCCAGTCGCGCAGTCGGGCCAGTACCTGCTGACCGAATGGGTGCCGAAGCAGCGGACGATCCTGAAGCGGAACCCCGACTGGAAGCACGAGCCGGGCGGGTACGAGGAAATCCACATCATCCCGATCGAAGACCCGGCGACGGCCGAGCGCGGATACGAGGCGGGCGATCTGGATTACACCTGGACGAGCGTGTCATCGCTGCCGCGGCTCAAGGAAAACCCGCCTCCGGGCAGCGTGGTGCTGGAGAAGCCGTCGCTCGCCTATGTGTGGATGGGCATGAACCAGGACAACGAGGCGCTGAAGGACGTGCGCATCCGCCGCGCGATCCAGCATGCGATCGACCGCGAGGTGGTGGTGGACGCCGCCTATTTCGGGGCCGCGAGCGTGGGCAACGGCATTATCGCGCCGGGCCTGCCGGGGAACCGGGATTCGGTGACCTACGACTACGATCCCGACAAGGCGCGCGCGCTTCTGGCGGAGGCCGGGGCCGAGGGGCTGAACGTCACGCTCGACATCCTGAACCAGTCGGAGCGCCTGACGGCCGCGCAGGTTATCCAGGCGAACCTCGCCGATGTGGGGATCACCTGCGAGATCAAGCAGAACGACAGCGGCACGTTCTGGTCGCTCGGGTCGAAAGAGGGCGACTATTACATGGATCTGCAGCTGATCCTCGGCCGGTTCTCGATGCAGCCCGACCCGAGCTGGGCGACGGTGTGGTTCACGCCCGAGCAGGTCGGCGTGTGGAACTGGGAACGGTTCGACAATGCCGAGTACAAGGCGCTGCACGATCAGGGGCTGGTGGAAAGCGATCCTGCGAAGCGGGACGAGATCTACAAGAAGATGCAGGCGCTTATGGATGAAAGCGGATGCTATGTCTTCCTGACCCACGAGGTCGTCGGTGCGATCCACAAGGATACGATCGTGCCCGGGCTGAAGCCGAACGGGGAATCCCTGTTGTCGGATTTCAAGCCGGCGTGACGCTGACGGGGCGGGCCAAGCACGGCCCGCCCCTTTCATCTTCCGGGGGACGGGGCGGAGATGCTGAACTACGCCGTCAAGCGACTGGGACTGGCCGTCGCGATCGTATCGGTCGCGATGTTCCTTCTGTTCTGCATGATCTACCTCGTGCCGGGCGATCCCGCTTCCGTCGCGCTGGGCCCGAGGGCCACGGATGCGATGAAGGAGGCGCTGCGCATCAAGATGGGCCTCGACAAGCCGATCTGGGTGCAGTTCTGGAATTTCTTTACCGGCGCGTGGACCGGCGACCTTGGCGAGGAGGTTCTGTCGGGGCGGCCGGTTCTGGACGTGGTGCTGGAGCAGCTTCCCTTCACGCTGGCGCTGATCGCGGGCGGGATCAGCTGGTCGGTCGCGCTGGGCATTCCGCTGGGGTGCTGGGCCGCGATCAACCGGGGCAGCCTGGCCGACCGGCTGGTGGGTATCCTGTCGGTGGCGGTGATCGCGGTGCCGTCCTTCGTGATCGCGATCTACGCGCTTCTGATCTTCGCCGTCACGCTGCGCTGGCTGCCGGCGATCGGGGCGGGGGAGCCGGGGGACACGGGCGATCAGCTTGTGCACCTGATCCTGCCGTCGCTCGCCGTCGGGCTTGGCTGGGTGGGCTATATCGCGCGGATGGTGCGGGCCTCGATGCTGGAAGTGCTGGAGGCGAGCCATATCCGCACCGCGCGGGCCTTCGGGCTGCCCGAGGGGATGATCACCTATCGCTATGCGCTGACCATCGCGATCCTGCCGACGATCACGCTTCTGGGCGTGGGGATCGGGCAGATGCTGTCATCGGCGGTGTTCGCCGAGATCGTGTTCGCGCGCCCCGGCGTGGGCAAGCTTGTCTATGACGCGATCCTGACGCGGAATTTCCCGGTGGTGACGGGCGCGGTTCTGGTGACGACCGTTCTGTTCGTTCTTCTGAACCTTGTTGCGGATCTTCTTGTCGGAGCATTGGACCCCCGTGTCAGAAGCAGTTTCTAGCCCGCCCGCCGCCAGCCGGCCCGCGCAATCCGAGCTTTGGAAAGGCGTTCGGAGGCTTCTGCGCGAGCCCCTGGGCGTGTTCGGCCTGACGCTGGTTCTTCTGGTGATCTTCGGGGCGGTCTTTGCCGATCTGCTGACCGGGTGGGATCCGACGCGGATCAACCCGCGCGACCGGTTTCTGGACCCGAGCGGGGCGCATCTTCTGGGCACCGACCAGCTTGGGCGCGATCTTTTCGCCCGGGTTCTGCATGGCGGGCGGATCGCGCTTTACGTGGCGCTTGTCTCCACCGCCATATCGCTGGCGATCGGGATCGTGCTGGGGCTGATCGCGGGCTACGGGCCAAGATGGCTCGACAACCTGATGATCCTCGTTTTCGACGCGACGAAGAGCTTTCCGACCGTTATGCTGGCGCTGGCGCTGGTGACCATCGTGGGCCCGTCGCTGACGGCGGTGATCGTGGTGGTGATCATCGTGAACGTGCCAGGATATGCGCGGATCATCCGCACCCAGACCATCGCGATCAAGACCTCGGAATTCGTGACCGCGGCGCAGAGCATGGGGGCGTCGAATGCCCGGATCCTGCGGGTGCATATCATGCCGAACGTGATCGGCCCGCTGGTGATCCTGGCCTCGATGGACATCCCCGTGGTGATCGCGATCGAGGCGGGCATGAGCTTTCTGGGCCTCGGCGTGCGGCCGCCCACGCCAAGCTGGGGCTCGATCCTGAATGACGGGTTCAGCCAGATCCGCGACACGCCCTGGATCGCGATCGCGGGGGGCCTGCCGATCATCGTCACCACGCTGGGCTTCACCTTCCTGGGCGAGACGCTGAGGGACGTGTTCGACCCCCGGCTGAAAGGGCGCTGATGACCACGCTGAGCGTAACGGGCCTGAATGTCTGGTTCTCGACCGAAGAGGGGCCGCTGCACGCCCTGAAGGACGTGAGTTTCGATGTGCCAGAGCGGCGGATCGTGGGGATCGTGGGCGAGTCGGGCTGCGGAAAATCCACGCTGATCAACGCGATCCTCGGGCTTCTGGCGGATAACGGCGAGATCCGGGGCGGGGAGATCCTGTTCGAGGGGGCGCATGATCTGACGACGCTTGGCCCCCGGGAGATGCGCGATCTGAGAGGGCCGCGGATTTCGACGGTGTTTCAGGATCCGATGGGCGCCCTGAACCCGGTGCTGTCGGTCGGGCAGCAGATGATCAACATCCAGTACCGGTCGGGCCAGTCGAAGGCGGAAAAGGCGGCGCGGGCCGTCGAGATGCTGAAGCTCGTGCGAATCCCCGATGCGGACAGCGCGCTGGAGCGCTATCCGCACCAGTTTTCGGGCGGGATGAAGCAGCGGATCGCGATCGCGATGGCCCTGATGATGGAGCCCGCGCTTCTGATCGCGGACGAGCCGACCACCGCGCTTGACGCGACGCTTGAGGTGACGACGATCGAACTGTTGCAGGATCTGCAGGCGCAGATCGGCTGTTCGGTGATGTTCATTTCGCACCACCTGGGCGTGATCGCGGAACTCTGCGACGACGTGGTGGTGATGTATGCGGGCGAAGTGGTGGAGCGGGGAAGCGTGCGCGACGTGTTCCACGACCCGCGCCACCCCTATACGCGGCGGCTTCTGGAATGCGACCCGGCGCGGCAGACCGAACGCACGCGGGTTCTGCCGACGATCCCGGGGGAAATCCCCGATCTGCGGCACCGGCCCGAGGGCTGCGTCTTCGCCCCGCGGTGCCTGGAGCGGCATGCGGGTTGCGAGGCGCCGCAGGCGGAACTGCGCGTCGCCGACGGGCACAGCGCGCGGTGCAACCTTGCGCTTGCGGCGGCGGGGGTGGAGGCATGAGCGCCGATCCGATCCTTTCGGTGCGCGATGTGGAGGTGGCGTTTCCGGTGGGGCGCATGATGGCACGCGGTGCGATCCTGGGCGTGGCCGGGGTGAGTTTCGAGGTGAAGCGGGGCGAGACCTTCGCGCTGGTCGGCGAAAGCGGATCGGGCAAGACGACGCTGGCGCGGGCGATCAACGGGCTTCAGGAGATCAGCCGGGGCGAGATCACCTTCGAGGGCCGGCGGATCGACGGGCTGGGCCGGGGGCAGATGAAGCCGATCCGGAAGCGCATGTCGATGATGTTTCAGGATCCGGTTGGATCGCTGTCGCCCCGGATGACGGTGGGCGACCTGGTGACGGAGCCCTACCGGATTCACGGGGCGGAGGGGAAGGACCTGCGGGAAGAGACGGCGCGGCTTCTGTCGCTTGTCGGCCTGCCTGCCAACTTCGCGTCGCGCTATCCGCACCAGTTGTCGGGCGGGCAGGCGCGGCGGGTGGGCGTGGCGCGGGCCATCGCGCTCGACCCCGCGCTGGTCATTGCCGACGAGCCGACCGCCGGGCTCGATGTTTCGGTGCAGGGGGAGGTTCTGAACCTTCTCAATGAACTTCGCGAGCGGCTGGGTCTGGCGATGGTGATCATCACCCACAACCTGCACGTGGTGCATCACGTGGCGGACCGGACCGCGGTGATGTATCTCGGCCGGTTCGTGGAGATCGGCGAGACGGAGGCGATGTTCGCCGCGCCGCGCCATCCCTATACCGCCGCGCTTCTGTCGGCGAACCCCGAGCCCGACCCCGACAAGGTGCATGACCGGATTACGCTGCCGGCCGAGGTGCCGTCGCTTCTGGCGCGGCCGTCGGGCTGCGAGTTTCACACGCGCTGCCCGTGGGCGCAGGAGATTTGCGCGCGCGAGGTGCCGCCCGCGGGCGATGTCGCCTGCCATTTTCCGCTGGCGCCCGGGGCGCGCCCGCCGGTTCGGGAGACTGCCGAATGACCGAAGTGATCGAAACCGTCTGGATCCCCATGCCGGACGGAACGCGGCTGGCCGCGCGGCTTTGGCTGCCCGAGGGCGCGCGGAAGGCGCCGGTGCCCTGCATCCTTGAATACATCCCCTACCGCCGGCGGGACCGGACGCGGATGCGGGACGAAAGCATGCATCCCCATTTCGCCGAGGCGGGCTATGCCGCGATCCGGGTGGATATCCGGGGCTATGGCGACAGCGAGGGGCTGGCGGAAGACGAGTATTCGCACCAGGAGACGCAGGACGGCCACGATGTGATCGCGTGGATCGCGGCGCAGGATTGGTGCGACGGGACTGTGGGCATGTTCGGCAAGAGCTGGGGTGCCTACAACGCCTTCCAGGTGGCCGCGACGCGCCCGCCCGCCCTGAAGGCGATCATCCCGGTGATGGGCACCGACGACCGCTGGCGCGAGGACATCCATTTCTATGGCGGCTGCCTGGCGAACGACAACTTCTGGTGGGGCGCGATCATGCAGCTTTACAACGCCATGCCGCCCGATCCGGAGATCGTGGGGGCGGAGCGCTGGCTGGAGATGTGGCGCGCGCGGCTGGAGGGGGCGGAGTTCTGGCCGGCCATGTGGCTTCGTCACCAGACCCATGACGCGGTGTGGCGGCGGGGTTCGATCTGCGAGGATTACGCCGACGTGACGGTGCCGGTCTATTTCTTCGGGGGCTGGGCGGATCTGTTCCGCGACACGCCGTTCCGGATCGCCGAACATCTGAAAGGCCCAGTGAAGGTGATGATGGGGCCCTGGGCGCATCTTTACCCGCATGAAGGCGTGCCGAGCCCGCGTGCGGATTTCGTGGGCGAGGCGATCCGGTTCTGGGATCACTGGCTGAAGGGGATCGATACCGGGCTGATGGACGAGCCGCCCTTGCGGTTCTTCCTGCAGGACAGCGTGGCGCCGTCGGGGACGATCACCGAGCGGGAGGGCCGCTGGGTCGAGGAGGCGGGCTGGCCGTCGCCGCATGTATCTGACCAGGTTCTGTGGCTGAATGCCGGGGCGCTTGGGGAGGCGCCAGGGTCGGGGGCCGAGATGACGGTGTGTTCGCCGCAGACCTTCGGGGCGGCGGGGGGCGACATGTGCTCTTTCGCGATCCCCGGCGATATGCCCGTCGATTGCCGCGTGGATGCGGGCGGGGCCCTGCAGTTCAGGGGCGCGCCGCTTGACGCGCCAATCGAGATCCTCGGGCAGCCGGAGCTGCGCCTCACGGTCGCGGCGGACCAGGCGCAGGGGTTCGTCGCCGCCCTTCTGGTCGACGAGGCGCCGGACGGGGCGCAGACCCTTCTGGCGCGCGGCTTCTGCAACCTGACCCACCGGGAGGACGACACCGCGCCGACGCCGGTTGTGCCGGGCGAGGAGATGGAGGTGACCGTGCCATTCCACGGGATCGGGTGCCGGGTGCTGGCGGGGCACCGGGTCGTGGTGCAGATCGCCTCGGCCTATTGGCCGATCCTCTGGCCCGCGCCCGCGCCGGTGACGCTGACGCTTCGGCCGGGCGTGTCGGCGCTGCGCCTGCCTGTGCGGGAGGCCCCGGCAGGGACGCCCGCCCCGCGCGACCTGCCCGAACCGCCGAAGCGGGAGGTGCGCCGGCCGGTGACGCGGGTGCGGGACGGGTCGATGGAACGCTCCATCCACACGGATCTGACGACCGGCGAGGTGACCCATCGTTTCTTCCTCGACGGGGGCGTGTTCGGGCCGGTGGGCGACCTTCGGCTGGACGATATCGGGACGGTGCTGAGCGATATCTCCGACCGGCACTATACGATCCGGGCCGATGACCCGCTGTCGACCAGGGCCGTGATGGAGCAGACCGCGAGTTTCACGCGCGAGGACTGGCACGCGAAGATCCAGGCCTATGCCGAGCAGCGGGCGACGGCGACCGACTTTCACCTGACCTCGCGGATGCGCTGCTGGTCGGGTGAAAAGCTGATCTTCGAGGAAGAGAAAACCCACGTCATTCCAAGGAACGGCATGTAATGACCGACATAGCGATCAGAACCGACTTCCCGCGCAAGGTGCGGGAGATCGAGAACACATGGATCCCGATGCCCGACGGCACGAAGCTGGCCGCGCGGATCTGGTTGCCGAAGGATGCCGAGGACGATCCGGTTCCCGCGATCCTCGAATACCTGCCCTACCGGAAGCGGGACGGGACGGTGGAGCGGGACGCGACCACGCATCCCTATTTCGCGGGCTATGGCTATGCCGGGGTGCGGGTGGACATGCGCGGCACGGGCGACAGCGAGGGTGTGTGCCTGGGCGAGTACCTGTTGCAGGAGCAGGACGATGCGCTGGCCGTGATCGACTGGCTGGTCGCACAGCCCTGGTGTTCGGGCAAGGTGGGGATGATCGGGATCAGCTGGGGCGGGTTCAACGGTCTTCAGGTGGCCGCGCGCCAGCCCGAGGGGCTGGGGGCGGTGATTACCCTGTGCTCGACAGACGACCGCTATACCGATGACATCCATTTCATGGGCGGGGCGATGCTGACCGACAAGCTCGCCTGGGGGGCGACGGCGTTCGCGATCGCCAACACTCCGCCCGATCCCGCGATCGTCGGCGATCGCTGGCGGGGCATGTGGGAGGAGCGGATCGCGCAGAACGGCCTTTGGTTCCGCGACTGGGTGGCGCATCAGCGGCGGGATGCCTTCTATGCCCATGGTTCGATCTGCGAGGATTGGGAGAAGGTGCAGGTGCCGGTCTATGCCGTGGGCGGTTATGCCGATGGCTATACCAACCCGATCTTCCGGATGATGGAGCATCTGCCGGGCCCGAGGAAGGCGCTTGTCGGCCCCTGGGCGCACAAGTACCCGCATTTCGCGACGCCGGAACCCCGGATCGGGTTTCTTCAGGAGTGCCTGCGCTGGTGGGACCAGCACCTGAAGGGGATCGACACGGGCATCACGGAGGAACCGATGATCCGGGCCTGGATGCAGGGGCCTGCCGCACCGTCGCCCCATGCCGTGCCGCGGCCCGGGCGCTGGATCAGCGCGGAGGGCTGGCCGGTGGCGGGGGCCGCGACGCGGGCGCTTCATCTTGGCCCTTCGGGTTTGAGCGATGCCGCCGAGGACGGGGCCGGGCCGATCCGGATCGCATCGCCCGAGACCGCCGGTTGGACGGCGCAGACCTGGTGCATCTACGGCGTGGACGCGGACGGGGCGCTTGACCAGATGGGCGAGGCCGGACTGATGACCGGGTTCGAGACCGGGCCCCTGGCGGAGGATCTGGAGATCTTCGGGTTTCCGCGTCTGCACGCCCGGGTGACGAGCCGGACGGCGCAGGCGAACCTCGCTGCCGTTCTGTCGATGGTGGCCCCCGACGGGACGGCGCGGCTGGTGAGTTTCGGGATCCTGAACCTGACCCACCGGGAGAGCCACGCCAGCCCAGAGCCGATGCCGGCGGGCGCGGCGGTGGATGTGACGGTGCAGCTGAACGTGATCGGGCAGACGGTGCCCGCAGGTTACAAGCTGCGGCTGGCGCTGTCGTCGGCCTATTGGCCGATGATCTTCCCCTCGGCGGAAAAGGCTGAGCTTGAGCTTGATCCGGCGGCCACGTGGCTGGAGCTGCCGTTGCACGACCCAGCCGCGCCGCAGCCCGAGTTGGCGGAGTTCGGGCCGGCCGAGGGCGCGGCGCCGCTTGAGACCGAGGTGCTGAGCGAAGGATCGGGCCGCCGGGTGCGGGAGGTGGATCTGGCCTCCGGCGTCGAGACGACGGTCAGGGCCGACGATACCGGGCTTCACCGCCACGTCCATACCGGGATCGCGGTCAGGTATCAGAACAGCGACACGTTCCGCATTCATCCGGGCGACCCGAATTCGGCCGAGCTGACCTGCCGCTGGAGCAAGCACTATTCGCGCGGCGACTGGAGCGCGGAACTTGATGCCACGGTGTCGATGCAGGCCTTGCGGGACGTCTGGCACATCACCGCGCGGCTCGAGGCGCGCGATGGCGAAGAGGTGGTGGCCGTCAGGGAATGGGACGAGAAGATCCCGCGGGACATGGTTTAGCCCATGGCCGTCTTTCCCGGCTTTTCGCCGCGGGCGGAGACCCACAGGCTGGAGACGGCCGAGGGCGTTTCGATGCGGGTGGTGACCGAGGGGGCGGGGCCCGATGTGGTTTTCGTTCCCGGCGGGGACCAGACGGCGGAAGCCTATTCGCAGCAGTTCGCGCGGCTTTCGGGGCGCTATCGCTGCATCGCCTACGACCCGCGCGGGGCCGGGGAGACGACCGCGCCCGCGCCGCCCTGGACGATGGCGGATTATGCGCGGGACTGCGCGGCGGTGATCGACGCTTTCGCGGGCGGCCGGGCGGTGGTGACGGGGCTGTCGCTGGGCGGGCTTGTGACCCAGGCGACGGCGATCGATTTCCCCGGGAGGGTGCGGCTGGCCATTCCGATCGGGACGGCGGCCTATATCGACGGCTTCACGCGCGACTGGATGCAGGCGGAGATCGACCTGAGGCGCGCGGGGATCCGGTTGCCCGAGTATTTCCTCGCCCCGCATTACGCGGCCTATGCCTTTCCGGCGAAGGCGCTGGGGGACGCGGCGCTTTGGGCGCAGATCAAGGAAAGCTATACGATCCGGTTTCGCGACCGGGACCCGCAGGACACCATCGACCAGTGGCAGGCCTGCCTTGATTTCGATTGCCGGGAGGCGCTGAAGACCTGCCCGGTGCCGTTTCACGTGATCGCGTTTTCCGAGGACGTTCAGACCCCGCCCGCGATGTGCCGGGTGGTTGCGGACCTGGTGCCGGACGGCACGTTTCACGAGATCGCGGGGCTTGGCCATGTCTCGATGGTGCGGCACCGGCCGGAGGTGGTGGCGGCGACGCTTCTCGAGATCCTCGACGGGGCGTGAGGGGCGATGCCGCGGATCGCCATCGCCGGGTTTCAGCATGAGACGAACGCCTATTCCCCGGTTCTGACGGGGCTGGCGGAATTCGAGATGGCGGATTCCTGGCCCGGGCTTCTGACCGGCCGGGCGGTGATCGAAGAGACGCGGGGGATGAACCTGCCGATTGCCGGCTTCGCGCAGGCAGCCGGGGGGGTGGCGGATCTGGTGCCGATCCTGTGGTGCGCGGCGGAGCCCGCGGGGTTCGTGACCGATGCCGCCTTCGACGAGATCGCCGGGCGGATCGTGGAGGGGGTGCGGCGGGCCGGGGCGCTTGACGGGATCTACCTCGACTTGCACGGCGCGATGATCACGCAGTCGGACGAGGACGGGGAGGGCGCGCTGCTGGAGCGGCTGCGGGGCCTCGTGGGGCCCGACCTGCCGATTGCCGTGAGCCTCGATCTGCATGCCAATGTCAGCGAGCGGATGGTGGCGCTGGCGGATGTGATGACGATCTACCGGACCTATCCGCATCTCGACATGGCGAATACGGGCGCGCGGGCCTGGGGGCGGCTGGCGGCGTGTCTGGATGCGGGGCGGCCGGCGAAGGCGTTCCGGCGGGCGGGCTTCGCGGTGCCGCTTCAGGCCCAGCACACGGGCGCCGATCCGGCGCGGCGGCTTTACCGTGATCTGCCCGATGCGCCGGGGGCGCTTGTGGAACTGGCGCTGGGCTTCACGGCCTGCGAGACGCCCTGTCGGTTTCCGTCCGTCGTGGCCTATGCGGCGTCGCTCGGGGCGGCGGACAGGTTGGCGGACGCAGCCTTCGCGGCGCTTCTGGCGGCGGACGGGGCGTTTGACCGGCAGCTTCTGCCGGCAGAGGCGGGGGTGGCCGAGGCGCTGGCCTGGCAGGGCGCGCGCCCGGTGATCCTGGCCGATGTGCAGGACAATCCGGGGGCGGGCGGAAGTTCGGACACGACGGGGCTTTTGCGGGCGCTTGTGGCGGCGGGAGCCCGAGGCGCGCTTCTGGGGCTGATGCACGATCCGGATGTTGCGGCGGCAGCCCATCTGGCGGGCGTGGGGGCCGCGTTCGAGGGGGCGCTGGGCGGGCGGTCGGGCGTGGCGGGAGACCGGCCCTTCGAGGGGCGGTTCCGGGTGGAGGCCCTGAGCGACGGCCTCTGCCGTTATACCGGCGAGATGTATGGCGGCGGGGTGGGGATGCTGGGGCCGAGTGCCGTGGTGTCGCTTCCCGGATCGGGCGCGGATATCCGGGTGGTGGTGACGAGCATTCGCAACCAGTGCCTCGATCTCGCGCAGTTCACGATGTTCGGGCTTGATCCCGCCGGGGCGCGGATCGTCTGTGTGAAGAGCACGGCGCATTTCCGGGCGGATTTCGCGCCGATTGCCGGGCGGATCATCCCGGTGGCGGCGCCGGGGCTGTTTCCCTGTATGCTCTGACGTTCAGGTGCGGGCGGCGAGGTAGAGATCGATCAGATCGTCCACCGCGTCGTTCAGGCTGCGTTCCTGGCTGAGCCGCCCGGCAATGGCGAGGGCGAAGATCCCGTAAAGCCCGTTCCAGAGAAGCCGGGCATCGCGCAACCGGCGATCGGCCTGATCGGGCCCGTAGAGTTCGGAAACCGCTTCGCAGAGAAGATCGAGCAGACGCTGGATCTCGGACAGATAGGCCGGCGTGGCCTGGTATTCGGGGGCGAAGGGGTAGTTGATGATCGCATCCCATTCCCGGGGGTGGGTTTTCGCGAAGCTGACGAAGGCATCGGCGAGCGCGCGCAGGCGATGCTGGACCGAGCCTTCCGCCATGTGCGCGTGGCAATGGGCGTAGAGCATGCGCAGGGTTTCGGTGTTCATCTGTTCCACGAGGTCGTCGCGGTTCTGGAACACCTGGTAGATCGTTCCGCTGGTATAGCCGATTCGGTCGGCCAGTTTGCGGGTGGAAAGGGCGGAAACGCCCTTTTCCCGCACGATGGATCGCGCCGCCTCAAGGGCCAGATCCTTGAGTTCTGCGCGCGTATGATCTGATCTTCTTGCCATATTTCAGAGGGTTACAGGAAAAGTGACGGGAAGGTCAAGGAAAATATTGACCGGTGATTAATTTCGGAGGATATATTGAGCAGTGATTAATTAATGAGGAGCGATCCGATGACTGCATGTCCAGACCGCGTGATCCCGATGCCGCAGGTGGCGGCGATGGCCGCGCCGGAGCCTGAGAATACCCTGGCGCCCGAGGCGCGGCAGGCCGCCTATCTGGGGGCGCGGGCGCAGGCGATCGGGTGGTGCTCGATCCTTGCCGGGGCGCTGAGCGGGATGCTGATGGGGCTTTGGTCGTTCGACGGCCCGTTTCCGGTGCCGGGCTGGATCGGGGGGTATGACGAGCTGCCGCGCCGGTTTCTGCGGCTCGCGCATATCGCGATGTTCGCGCTGGGGATGCTGCACGTGATGGTGGGCAAGTGGCTTGCGACATCCCGGATGCCGCACCGCTTCAAGAGATCGGGCTATGCCACTATGGCACTTGGGAATTTCCTGATGCCCGCCACGCTGATCGGCGCCGCGATCTGGGCGCCGCTGAAATACGCAACCGCCGTGCCGACGCTGGCGCTGACCATCGCCTTCGCGATCGTCGCGCAGGATGCGGTGCGCGCGATGCGGAGGGTGTGACGATGACACGGCAGGAGATCGAAACGGCCATCCGTTCCGCGCTTGCGGAGCTGACGGGCGAGGACATCGCGGCGATCGCGCCGGAGGAGGATCTGGGAGCGGCGATCGGGCTGGATAGCCTCGGGCGGCTCGAACTTCTGGCGGAGGTGGAGGACCGGTTCGACCTGTTCTTCCCCGATGCCGACAGCGAGAGCGCGGGGACGATCACCGGCATGATCGACATCGTAACGCGGGAACTGGCCCGCAAAGAGGAGGCGGCGTGATGCGTATCGGTTTGATTGCGATGAGCGGGGTGCGGGTGCGCACCAAGGAACTGGCGGAACTGGGTGTGACCCTTCCGGGCTTCGTGAACCGGGGCAAGGTGATCGCCTCGCTGCCGAGCCTGGGGCTTCTGACCGTCGCCGCGCTGACGCCGCCCGATGTCGAGGTCGAGTATATCGAGTTCGACGAGGTGCCGGAGGCCGATGGCGACCTGCCGATGTTCGACCTCGTGGGCCTGTCCTCCTTCACCGCGCGGATCGACGCGACCTATGCGCTGGCCGACCGGTATCGCGCGATGGGCGTGCCGGTGGTGCTGGGCGGCCTTCACGTGACGCTGATGCCCGACGAGGCGCAGGCCCATGCCGATGCGATCGTGCTGGACGGGGCGGAGGGGGCCTGGCCCGAGCTGGTGCGGGACTTTCAGGCCGGGTGCATGAAACCGCGCTACCGGGGGCTGAAGAAGGATGTCTTCAAGCCCGAAAACTACGTCGAGCCGCGGTTCGACCTGCTGAAGGGCCGGCCCTACAACCGGGTGACGGTGCAGACCTCGCGCGGGTGCCCGATCAATTGCGAGTTCTGCGCGGCGAGCATCCGCATCACCTCGAGCTTCCAGCAGAAGCCGGTGGAGCGGGTGATTTCGGAACTCAGGGCCGTGACGGAGGTGGTGGACCTGCCATTCGTGGAGTTCGCCGACGACAACACCTTCGTGAACAAGAAGTGGGGCAAGGCGCTGTTGCGCGAGATGGCGCCGCTGAACCTCAAGTGGTTCACGGAGACCGATATCACGGTGGCCGACGATCCCGAGCTTCTGGATCTGATGGCGAAGGCCGGGTGCCGGCAGATCCTGATCGGGCTGGAGAGCCCGAGTGCCTCGGGCCTGCGCGGGATCGACCCGCATGACTGGAAGGCGCGGCGGTTCGACACCTATCTTGAGGCCATCGCGCGCATCCAGGCGGCGGGGATCAGCGTGAACGGCACCTTCGTTCTGGGCCTTGATTCCCATACGCCGGATATCTTTGCCGAGTTGCGGGATTTCGTGCGGGCATCGAACCTTCTGGAGGTGCAGCTGACGGTGCAGACGCCGTTTCCGGGCACGCCGCTTTATGCGCGGCTGAAGCAGACCGGGCGGCTTCTGACCGACCGGTTCTGGGACCGGTGCACGCTGTTCGACGTGAACTATCGCCCGCTGCGGATGAGCGTGGACGCGTTGGAGAGCGGGTTCCGGTGGCTTGCGGGCGAGGTGTACAACGAGCGCGAGTTCAACCGGCGGAAGCGGCATTACATGGATCTGACGCGGGCGCGTTCAGCGCCGCAGCCGTTCCCGATGCAGCTGTCGGCCTGAGGCGATGGGCGCAGGTATGGCATCCCTTGCGGACGGGGCGGAACCCGCCCCGCCGCCGATGGAAAGAGTGGCGCAGAGGCGCCTGTTTTCCTGGTATCTTTTCGACTGGGCCAGCCAGCCCTACAACACGCTTCTGCTGACCTTCATCTTCGCGCCCTACCTGACGGACCTGATCGGAAGCGGGGCGGAGGCGCAGGCGGTCTGGGGGCTGACCGTGGGCCTTGCCGGGCTGGTGATGGCGATCCTGTCGCCCGTTCTGGGGGCCGTGGCGGATGCGAGCGGGCGGCGGATGCCGTGGATCTGGGGATTTTCCGGGCTTTACGTGGTGGGGAGTGCGGGGCTTTGGTTCGCGGTGCCGGGGGCGGAAACGCTCTGGCCGATCCTCGGGCTGTTCGCGCTTGGCCTGATCGGGATGGAATGTGCGACCGCCTTCACGAATGCGATGCTGCCGGGCCTGGCGCCGCGGGCGGAGCTGGGCCGGGTGTCGGGCACAGGCGCCGCCGTCGGATATGCCGGCGGGCTTGTCGCGCTTCTGATCGCGCTTGGGTTTCTGGCCGAAGGGGCGGAGACGGGCGTGACGCTTTTCGGGTTTGCGCCCGCCTTCGGGCTTGATGCGGCGGCGCGGGAGGGGACGCGGTTCGTCGGGCCCTTCACCGCGGTGTGGTACGGGCTGTTCATGGTGCCGTTCTTCCTGACGATCCGCGACCGGGCGGCGGGCCCGCGTGCGCCGGTCGATCTGGTGGCGGGCCTGCGGCGGGTCGGGGCGACGATCAGGCGCCTGCCCCGGACGCCGAGCCTTGCGCGGTTCCTCGCGGCCTCGATGCTGTACCGCGATGCGCTGTCGGGCCTTTACGTCTTCGGCGGGATCTACGCCGCCGGGGTGATGGGCTGGACGATCCCCGAGATCGGGGTGTTCGGGATCGTGGCGATCCTGGCGAGCGCGGTCAGCGCCTGGCTTGGCGGGCTGGCCGACCGGCGGTTCGGGCCGATGCCGGTGGTGGCGGTTTCCATCGCCGTGCTGATCGCGGTGTCGGGGGCGCTTGTGCTGGTGTCGCCCGACAGCCTGTTCGGCCTGCCGGTCGCCCCCGGATCGCGCCTGCCGGATGTTGGGTTCTACCTTCTCGGGGCGCTGATCGGCGCGGCGGGCGGGGCGCTTCAGGCCGCGAGCCGGACGCTGATGGTGGCGCAGGCGCCGGGGGCGCGGATGACGGAGGCCTTCGGGCTTTATGCGCTGGCGGGCAAGGCGACCTCTTTCGTTGCGCCGATGAGCATTGCCGCCGTGACCGCGCTGACGGGCAGCCAGCAGCTTGGGATCCTGCCCGTGCTCGGGCTTCTGGGGCTGAGCCTCTGGCTTTTGAAGGGTGTCAGGACAGATGGAGACGCAGGATGAGACTGGCGGATCGGCTGATGCGCGCGTTCGGGCGCGTTCTGATGAAATGCTTTTTCCGGAAGATCGAGATCGAGGGGGCCCAGCGGTTTCCGACCGACGGCCCGGTGATCGTGGTCGCCAATCACCCCAACAGCCTGATCGACGGGGTGCTTCTTTCAAGCTTCCTGCCGCGCCACGCGCGCCTTCTGGCGGCGAGCATTCTTTGGGATTACCTGCCGCTGCTGCCGCTTCTGCGGGCCGGCGGGGTGATCCCCGTCTACCGGCGGCAGGATGTGGGGGCGCAGGCGGGGCGGAACGACGGGGCGTTCCGGGCGGCCGTGGGGGCGCTGTCGGAGGGGCAGGTGCTGGCGCTTTTCCCCGAGGGCGTGAGCCACAATGCGCCGCATCTTCTGCCCCTGAAACACGGGGCGGCGCGGATCGCGCGGGAGGCGCTGGCGGCGGGAGGCACGGAGGGGCTGAGGATCGTGCCCGTGGGGCTGCACTATGACAGCAAGACGCAGTTCCGGTCGAACGCGCGGCTGACCATCGGGGCGCCGGTGGATCCGGCGGCCTATGTCGGCGCGGAGGCACCGGAGGAAGGGGTGGTGCAGCTGACGGAGGCGTTGAGCGCCCGGCTTCGGGACGTGGTGGAACCCCCGGTGGCGGAGGTCGCGCGCGCCCGTGTGCCATTGGCCCGGCGGGTACTGCCGGCGGCGGTTCTGGCGCTGGCGTCGCTGCCGAATGGCCTGCCCTGGCTTCTGTCGCGGCGGGCGGCAAAGGGAAAGGACACGGACAAACGCGCGACATGGTCGCTTTTCGCCGCGCTCTGGCTGTTTCCTGTGGGGTGGCTTGCTTTCGCGCTGGCCGCGTCGGGGCCGATCGCCGGGGCGCTGCCCGAGGGCATCCCGGGCGCGCTGGCGGCGGCCGCGGGGTTCGCGGCGGGGCCGGTTCTGGGCCTGCTGGGGATCTGGGCGATGGACCGGCGGCGCGGGCGCCTGGAAGAGATCAGGCCGCCATCCCGAGAGCGTCCATGACATGTTTCGGGCCGGTGGGCCGGATCCGTGTGGGGTTGAGCGCCTTGATCGCGTAATAGCCGCGCGTGATGTGATCCATGTTCACCGTCTCGCGCATGCCCGGCAGGCTTAGGATCCGCAGCATGTAGGCCGAGAGGCGCGGATAGTCGGCGATCTGGCGGCGGTTCGTCTTGAAGATCCCGTGATAGGCGGCGTCGAAGCGGATCAGGGTGACGAAGGTTCGGATATCCGTTTCGGTCAGGCGATCGCCGAAGAGATAATCGCCCGTCAGCCGGGCTTCGAGCCGGTCGAGGGTGGCGAAGACACCGTCCACGGCCTCGTCATAGGCCTCCTGCGTGCCTGCGAAGCCGGCTTTGTAGACGCCGTTGTTGAGGGTTTCGTAGATCTCGGCGTTCAGCGCATCGATCTCGGGCGCGAGATCCCGGGGATAGAGCCGGAGATCCGAGGGTGCGCGCCTTTCGAAGGCGGTGTCGAACATGCGCAGGATGTCGGCGCTTTCGTTGTTCACCAGGACGTTTCGCTTCATGTCCCAGAGCACCGGGACGGTGGCGCGGCCGGTGAAGCGCGGGTCGGCGCGGGTGTAGAGTTCGTGGATGTGGCGCGCGCCGAAGAGCGGATCGTCGTCGGCCCCGTCATAGCCGCCGAATTCCCACCCCCGGTCGCCGAGAACCGGGTTGACCACGGTGACCGGGATCAGGGCGTCGAGCCCCTTCAGCTTGCGGGCGATCAGGGTGCGCGAGGCCCAGGGGCAGATCAGCGCGACGTAGAGGCGGTAGCGGCCCGGCTCGGCGGGAAAGCCCGCGTTGCCCGTGGGCCCCGCGCTGCCGTCGGGGGTGATCCAGTTGCGGAAGCTGGATACCTGGCGGAGGAAGCGGCCTTTCGCGTCGGCCTTCTGCACCGGTTGCCAGTCTTCCGTCCATGTGCCGTTTACGAGCATCTGAGCACCTCAGCTTGCGTGAAACACGAAGGACCGCATGGAGACCGAGCCGAGATCGATCTTGTCGGTCATGAAGGTGAGATCGTCGCGGGCGTCAGAGGCGCCGGCGATGGTGAGGGCGGGCATGTAGTGATCGACGGTGGGGTGGGCGAGCGACAGAAGTTCGCCCAGGCTCTCGCGATCGGCCAGGGCGGCGACGTTGCGGTCGGAGAGCCGCGCGGCGAAGAGCGCATCGAAATCGAGCGCGAAATCGTGGGGTGTGCTGTTCGGGGCCCAGTTCACCCTGCGCAGGTTGTGCACGACATTGCCCGAGCCGAGGATCAGGACGCCCAGATCGCGAAGTTCGGACAGGGTGCGCCCGACCTCGAGCTGGTGGGCGAGGCCCCGGCCCATGTCGATCGAGACCTGGAAGACCGGGAGATCGGCCTCTGGGTAAAGGAATTTCAGGACCGTCCAGGCGCCGTGATCGAGCCCCCAGCTGTCATCCTCCTGTGCGTGGTGGCTGGCCAGCAGGGTGACGACCTCGCGCGCGAGATCCGGGTTGCCGGGGGCGGGATAGTCTTGCTGAAAGAGCGCTTCGGGGAAGCCGTAGAAATCGTGGATCGTGCGCGGCATGGCCGAGACATCGACGAGGGTGGTGCCGTTCGTCATCCAGTGGGCGGAGACGACGAGGATTGCCCGGGGGCGGGGGAGGGCGGTGCCGAGGGCCGTCCAGGCGCGGCTGAATTCGGTGTCTTCGATGGCGTTCATCGGGCTGCCGTGGCCGAGGAAGACAAGCGGCATGCGGTCGGAGGGCGCGAGGCCGTCCTTCAGCTCGTCTAGGGTGCGGGTGGCGGGCATCTTGCGGCGCTTTCGTCTGGCGGGTGCGGGCCAGGCCCGCGATGCGGGCCTGACGGTGGCGGAGGTCAGGCGAACTGCCCCAGCATGCGCTGCAGGAAGGGCGGGCGAAGGGCATAGGCCCCGGCGCCGAGAAGCGCGATGGCCCCCTGCACGACGGCCCAGAACAGCGGGAATTCCCAGCCGCCGCCTTCGCCCGAGAAGAGCCAGCCGTTGCCTGCATGCGCCCAGGTGGCCCCGAGAAGCACCGGGATCAGCGCGAGGGATACAAGCCGCACCCCGACCCCGAGGATCAGCGCGAGCCCGCCGCCGATTTCCGCGAGAATGGTGAGATAGGCAAGGGCGCCGGGCAGGCCGAGGCTTTCGAAATAGCCGACCGTGCCGGCAATCGTGAACACGTTTACCTTCAGAAGGCCGTGGGCGATGAACAAGACGCCGCTCGACACCCGCAGGAGCGTCGCGGCGTAATCAGTGTTGGAATAGTTGGACATCTCTCTGGGTTCCTTTCTGTCGCCGGAAGGCGGTTGGGTGCGTCTGGACCCAAGAATAGGCCTTGCTGTTTATCAATAAAATGGCGATGTTGTTGAATGACTAAGAATAAAATGTTCCTAAAAAGATCAGATGGACGTCACCGATGAACTGAAGGCCTTCGTGGCGACCGCAAAGGCGGGATCGTTTACCGCCGCTGCCGATCAGCTTGGCGTTTCGAACCGGCTGACCTCGAAATACGTGGCGGAGCTGGAGGGCCGGCTTGGGGTGCGGCTGTTTCAGCGGACGACGCGGAAGGTGGGGCTGACGCCTGCGGGGGAGGATCTTCTGGCGCGGGCACCCGCACTTCTGGACGAGCTTGACGATCTTCTGGCGGAGGTATCGGAAGGATCGCGAGGCCTGACCGGGGTGATCCGGATCTCGGCGCCGGTGAGTTTCGGGGAGGTGCAGGTGAGCGGCCTGCTGGGCCGGTTCGCGGCGAAGCACCCGGGGCTGAGTTTCGATCTGCGCCTGACGGATACCTTCGTCGATCTGGCGAGCGAGGGGATCGATCTGGCGTTTCGCATCGGCCAGTCGGAGATGCTGTCGCTGAAGGCGCGGAAGCTAGGAGAGATCCGGTCGGTCGCGGTGGCGAGCCCGGCCTATGTCGCGGCGCACGGGGCGCCCGGGACGCCGGAGGACCTGGCGGGCCATGCCTGTATCCTCGACACCAACCGCCGCGCCGCGCGCCGCTGGCCGTTCCGGAAGGGCGGGGCGGATCGGGTGACGGAGGTGCAGGGGCGGTTCCAGGTGAATTCCGCCAAGGCATCGGTGGAGCTTGCGGCGGCGGGGCTTGGGATCGCCTACGTGCCGCGCTTCGCCGTCGGGAACGCGCTGGAAGAGGGGCGGCTGGTGACGGTGCTGGACGTGTACGAGGGCCTCGCCGTTCCGCTGAGTGCTGTCTATCTCGAAGGGCGGAGGCTGCCCCGCAAGGTGCGGGCGCTGATCGATTTCGCGGCTGAGGATGTGCGGGCGGCGGGCGTATTCTAGCCGCCATTGCGCGGGCTGCACGCGATGCCGAGGGCGGTCATTTCCCCGGAAGGCTTTGACCCGGCGGCAATCACGCTACACTGAGGGGTATGGGAGGACCGCGATGAAGATAGGCAAGGCCGGCACGGCGAGCACTTCGATTTCCACGGCGACACCGGATGCGATCACGGTGCGGGGCCATGACCTGGTGACCGAGTTGATGGGGCAGCTGAGTTTCACCGGGTATTTCTATCTGCTGACCACCGGGAAGAGGCCGACGGAGGAGCAGACCTTCTTCCTCGACCTGCTGCTTGTGTCGATTGCCGAGCACGGGCTGGTGCCGACCAATCAGGCGGCGCGGATGACCTATGCGGCGGATCCCGATTTCCTGCAGGGCGCGGTGGCGGCCGGTCTTCTGGGCTGCGGCAAGGTGATCCTCGGGACGACGGAGATCGCGGGCGCCTTCCTGCGCGACACGCGGGAGCGGATCGATGGCGGCGAGACGGTGGACGAGATCATCATGGCGATGCGGGACGGGGGCCGGCGGCTGCCGGGCTTCGGGCACCCCTTGCACAAGCCCGTCGATCCGCGGGCGCAGCGCATCCTCACGCTGGCGGCGGAGCGGGGCGTTGCGGGCCCCCATGTGACGCTGGCGCGCGAGATCGAGGAGGCCGTCGGGCGGCTGTGGCCGAAGCCCCTGCCGATGAACGTGTCTTTCGCGATCCCCGCGGTGCTTCTCGATCTCGACTTCCCGGTGTCGGTTCTGAAGGGCATTCCCATTCTGGCCAGAACCGCGAGCCTTCTGGCGCATCTTGCGGAAGAGGCGGAGCGGCCCATCGGTTTCACCCTGTCCCACCATGCCGAGATGGGCATCACCTTCGACCCCGGGACACCCGAAACGTGAGCGCGGCGGACACCCCCTGGGAGGCGCAGCGCGCGCTGGACGAGCCGCTCTATCGCGCCCAGCTTGGCTATCTTCTGGAGCGGTCGGAGTTCTACCGCGCGAAGC
This sequence comes from Ovoidimarina sediminis, assembly GCF_032586175.1. NCBI lineage: Bacteria > Pseudomonadati > Pseudomonadota > Alphaproteobacteria > Rhodobacterales > Roseobacteraceae > Ovoidimarina > Ovoidimarina sediminis. The sequence continues at coordinate 28,515 of NZ_JAWHTE010000023.1, read as the reverse complement.
TGGCCGCAGCCGGGATCGCGACGGCGGAGGCGGCGGGGGGCCTTGAGCGGATTCACGAGCTTCCCTTCACCGAAAAGGACGAATTGCGCGCCTCGCGGGACGAGGCGCATCCGATCGGGCGGCACCTGGCCGCGCCCATGGAGGAGGTCGTGCGCGTCTATTCGACGAGCGGGACGACCGGGACGCCGAGCTATATCCCCCTGACGGCGGAGGACCTGGCGAACTGGGTGGAGATCTCGACACGGTCCTACGGGGCGAGCGGCCTGTCTTCCGGCGAACGGATGGTGACGACCTATAATGCGGGGCCCTTCGTGGCGGGCGTGACGCTTGATGCCTTCGCGAAGATCGGGGTGTGCCATATCCCGGTGGGCGCCGGGAATACCGAACGCCTGATGGCCGCGGTGCAGCTTCTGAAGCCCACGGCGCTTGGCTGCACGCCGTCTTACGCGATGCACCTTGCCGAATGGGCGGTGGAGCGGGGCGTGGATACGGCCGGTTCCTCGGTCGACAAGATCCTTGTCGCCGGCGAGCCGGGCGGGGGAGAGCCCGAGATGCGGCGACGGATCGAGGAGGCCTGGGGCGCGCGGGTGACGGAGGCGATGGGGATCGGCGATATCTCCGTCTCGCTTTGGGGGGAGTGCACGGCGCAGGACGGGATGCATTTTTCCGGCCGGGGTTTCGTGCATGTCGAACTGATCGATCCCGAGACGGGGGCCGCGCTTCCCATGGAGGACGGCGCGGAAGGGGAACTGGTGTACACCCACCTGAGGCATCGGGCCGCGCCGCTGTTGCGGTTCCGGTCGCGGGACCGGGTGCGCCTGTCGACCGGCCCCTGCGCCTGCGGGCGGACCGCGCCGCGCGTGCGCTGTATCGGGCGGACCGACGATCTTCTGATCGTGCGGGGGGTGAATGTCGTTCCCACTGCCGTGCGGGATGTCGTGGGCCGGATGGGTGGAGAGGTGAGCGGCACGATTTCGATCCGCCCGAGGGCGAAGGCCGTGAAGCAGGCGCCGCCCCTGCCGGTCGTTGTCGAACTGGCGCGGGATGCCGTGCCGGACGAGGCGCTGGCCGGGCGCATCCGCCAGCGGCTGCGCGATGAGTTGCTTGTGACCACCGAGGTTACGCTGGTGCCGTTCGGCTCGTTGCCGCGGACGGATTACAAATCGAAGCTCGTGGACTGGTCGCAGTCGGGCTGAGCGAAGGATATCGGGAGGAAGACCATGTCGAATGCCAATGACATCAGGAAGATACAGACGCAGGGCGTCCATCACATCACGATCATCGGGGCGGATCGCCAGACCTCGATCGATTTCTGGGAAGGGGTGCTGGGCATGCCCTTCATCTTCGATCAGCCGAACCTCGACAATCCGAACGAGGGCCATCTTTACTTCGATCCCGGCGACGGGCGGCTGATCACGATCTTCACGAACGAAGACCGCAAGCCCGACGACACGCCGGTGCCGGAGGCGACGGGATCGCTGCACCACCTGGCGCTGAACGTGAGCCAGGCGACGTTCTGGCAGGTGGCGGAACGGCTTGACGCGCGGGGGGTGAAGCATTCGGGCCCCGTGGATCGGGGGTTCATGGATTCGATCTATTTCCGCGATCCGCTGGGGTTGAGGCTGGAGCTTGCGAGCTACCGGTTCGAGCCGCCCGAGGGGTGCCGCCATGCCGATGTGATGATCGAGGCGCACAGGATCCGGGTGGCGCGGGGCGATCACCATATCGACCGCGAGCACCTGGCGGATGCGATCGAACTGCTGGTCGAGCGGCGGCAGGGTTCGCTGTCGGACGACAGATCGGCGCGGCGCGGATACTAGGGCAGGGCGTACGGCCGCCCCCCTGCGGTGGGGGGCGGCGATAGCCTAGGACAGGGCGACCGAGGCCCCGAGCAGGATCAGGGCGGCGCCCGCGAGCTTCGCGATCACCTCGCCGCCCGGCAGGAGCTTTTCCACCAGCACATAGGCGGTGAGCCCCGCGATCCAGACGAGATTCATGATCCCGCCCACGAAGAGCAGGGCCATGATCGCCCAGCAGCACCCGAGGCAGAAGAGCCCGTGCGCCACGCCCATCCGGAACGCGCCCTCTAGACCGGGGCGCCTGTGTTCGGCCAGGAACTGGCCAGGCGCGCGGCATTTCCTGAGGCAGGCGGTCTTGAGCGGCGTGAGCTGATAGAGCCCCGCGCAGATCAGCACGCCGGCCGCCAGCCACTTGCCCTCAAGCGTCATCATCGCGCCGTTCAGCAGGCCCGAGGCCTCGCCCGCATATTGCAGGGCCACGGCGCTCGCACTGAAAAGGGCCCAGACGGCGAGGTAGCCTGCGAGAAGGGCGGTGCTGAGCCGTCCCGCCATCGCGGCCTCGGGGCCGGCGCGCTTGACCGCCGCGAAGAGCAGCACGAAGGGGGCCGCACTCGGCGTCATCATCGCGACCATCATCACCCACCACATCATGAAGACGAGGACGGCGTAGCCCGGGCTCCACTCCGGCTCCATGCCCATCTGCATCGGTGCGCCGATCGGCCGGGCCATGCGCGTCATGTCTATGGCCGACATGGACATGCCTACGCCGAAGACGGTGTAGAGCGCGGCGATCAGAACCAGAAGGCCGAGCGCGCCCAGGGTCACGAGGCCATCGCGGCGGAGCAGCCGTTCGACCGCTCCGCCGCCCATGCCGGGCTCAGGCCCCCGCAACGCCTTGCCCCGTCAGGTTGAGGCGCGCGATATGGGCATGGGTCTTGTCGAAGGCGAGGTTGAGCGCACCTCCCGTCGTCTTCGACGTTCCCGAAGCCATTTCGGCATGGCGGAACTCGAACCCATAGGGAAGCTGGATCGAGATCCGGTGTGGCAGGCCGGAGACGATGTTCGGGATGGGCCGGACCTCCGTGTCGACGATGCCGTCGACGCTGGCCCGCCCGACCCTGTCTTCGGCGTTCCAGTCAAGATCGATCTTCGCGCGGAGCGTTTCGTGCTTGTTGGGGCTCATGGCGCTGTAGACGAACCACATGGTGGCCATTTCCTCGGTGTCCTGCCCTGTCATGATCGCCTCGAGCGCGGCGACCTGGGCGTCATCGGCCGCCGGATCGATCACCAGTTGCATGGACCCGTTGCCTTCGTGGATCGGGCCCGGCCAGTAATAGATGCCGGCCGCCTTGAGCCCGTCGAGCCGGACATCGCCGTAATGGCCCGACGTGATGTCGTAGATCACGACGGCCTCGCAGTTCCCGGTGGTCGGAAGCACGCCGAACTGGCATGGGCATCCGAAGTTGCAGTTGCAGTTGGCGAGTTCCTCGCCCTGAACGCTCCAGTCTTTCATGTTCACTGTCCCTGTTTTCATGGTTGGTACGACTGCTCGACCTGCCTCAGGGTGTGCCGGGGTCTTCAGTTGCCCGGTTCGAATTCTCCCTCTCTGGCGTGCAGGAGGAGGGTGGCCACGCGGCGCCCGTCGGCACCCCGAACCAGGGCGCTCTTGATGAGCGGCGGGTGCGGGCGGCGCGCGGCGCGGCGGTGGCCGCCCGCGCCCCAGCCTTCACCGTGGTTCAGGCGCGCGGGCCGTATGGCGGCGCGATCTGTTTCGGAAACGGTGTCTCTCATGGCAGCCCCCCAGGCCCTCGGTTAAAGCAGTTCGGCCAGCATGCCCGCCGCCCGGCGCGCCCCGTCGGCGGCGACCGGATGCGGCACGCGCGGAAGGGCCAGTTCGCCCACCATCGCCGCCGCGATCCTTTCGGGATCGCTTTCGGCGTAGATCATCCGGCGGCCCGCATTGTAGCGGTCGAGCCGCGCGGCGACGTGGAAGTTCTGTTCGAAGTGGTTGCGCAGCGGGAAGTAGAGGAAGGGCGTGCCCGCCGCCGCAAGTTCCATGCAGGTCGTCAGCCCGCCCTGCACGAGGGCGAGGTCACAGGCCGCGAGGTGCCTGTCGAGATCGGGGACGAAGGCGCGCATCTCGACGCCCTCTGGCACGTCGAAGGCGCCCGGATCGAGCCGGGGGCCGGTGACGACGATCACCCTCAGATCTGGGATCTGCGCCCGGGCGATCGGGACGGCGGCGAGGATGCGGCGGATGAGTGCGGCGCCGACCCCCGAGCCGCCGACCGAAACGATGCAGGACGTGCGCCCGTCGTCATAGCCCAGCTGGGCGCGCAAATCCTCGCGCGGCCCGAATTCTTCGGGGTGCCGGCCGAGGATGTAGTCGGAGAACTCGTAGTGCCGGGGCACCCAGTCGCGCATGCGGGGCAGGCCGTCGCCGAAGCCCAGGTCGATGATGTCTTCCGGGCCGCCCACGAAGATCGCGCGGTCGCGGACGCCCGGGTTGCGTTCCACATGCTCGATCATTTCGGCGTTGTAGTCGGTGGTGAGATAGGCCTCGCGCGGCCCGTTTTCCTCGAACGGCACCCAGCCGACGAAATCGGTCAGCCAGGCGATCTGCGAGAGCTTCATTTCCGGGTGTTCGTGCCAGAAGTGATCGACATCCCAGGCCTCGTCGGCGATCACGAGATCGTAGCGGTCGGTTTCAAGAACCTCCTGGAAGACCATGAAGTTCTTCACCAAAATCTCGTCCATAGACCGGATTGCCTGAAAGGCGTTGAGGTCGTGCTCGCCGCTTTCGGCCTCGATATGCGCGCTTTCATTGGCGAGCAGGCGGCTGGCGGGATGCACACGCTCGCTATGGGCGTCGAGGAAGCGGGTGACGGGATCCTGCGACAGCCAGTCGACCTGGAGATCCGGCCGCCGGGCGCGGAGTTCGCGCGCGATGGCGAGATCGCGGCGGGCATGGCCGAGACCGATGGGGGAGGAGAGGTAGAGCGCGCGCTTGCGCGTGCCGGGCCTCTGCCGCACCGGTTTGTGCGTGCTGAGATGGCGGGCCAGGAAATTCCGCGCCAGCGTGTTCGCGCGCGCCGGGAACCGGCCATGAAGCGCGTGCCCGGCCTCGGGCCAGAGATGCAGTTCGCCGCCGGTCAGTTCGGCGATCCGTTCGGAGCCCTGGTAGGGCGTGATGCGGTCGCCGGTGCCGTGGATCAGGAGCGACGGGCAGCGGATCGAGGCATAGGTTTCATCGGAGATGGGAATGCCGTGCTGGATGCGCGTTTCCTGGGTGTTGATCAGCATCTCGGCATCGCCGTCGGCGGCCCAGGCGATCGAATCCTCGTGCTGTTTCGTCGAATGGGGTTCCGAATGCAGTTCGCGGAAGAACCAGTCGCAGAAGCCCGCGTAATCCTTTCGCCAGTAGCCGTAGGAGAACTTGGCGTCGGTGTCGTCGGTCTGGACATCCTTGCGGAAGTCGAGCGGTTCGACGATCGGCGTCCATGCGGCGAAGGACACCACCGCCTCTACCCGGTCGGGGATGCGGGCGGCTGCCGCGAAGGCGATGGCGCTGGAAAACGAGTATCCGAACAGCGTGGCCTTTTCGGTGCCGGTGGCATTCATGACCGCGCCCACATCGTCGATGATGGCATCGACCTTGTAGGCTTCCAGATCGGCCGGTCTGTCGGATTTGCCGTTTCCGCGCGGATCGTAGGTGATCACGCGGAAATACTCGCTGAAGTAGGGGATCTGTGCCTTCCAGGATCGCGAATGCACGATCGCCCATGTGGGCACGAACAGGAGGGTGCGGGGGCCGTCGCCGTAGATTTCGTAATGCAGGCTTACCCCGCCCCGATCGACGGTTCCTTCAGTGTGCGGCAGCTTGGCGCGCATATGTGTCACCCCTCTGGTGCTTGCCTTTCGACCGATGCGATCACCTCGCCGACCTGCCGAAGCACGTCGCGTATCGGGTGGATCTGTTCTTCGTAGCCAAGCAGGATCAGGGCTTCGGCCCCCATGAAGGCGCAGGCGATGAGCGCTGCGAGCCCTTCAGGGGTGAACGGCCCGACCCGGCCCTGGCTGTCGGCAGCTTCCTGAACGAGGGCAATCAGGAGCTTGTGCCATTCGGCGAGCGCTTTGCGGACGGCGCTTCCGATCTTGTCGTTGGACCAGCCCGCCGCGATGAGTTCCTGCAGGACGCGGACGTAGCCCGACGCGATATCTTCATCAAAATAATCGCATGCGAGATCCCATTTCTCGGCAATGCTGAGGTTCGGCTGGTCGAACGTGCGGCTTTGCCTCTCGATCAGGCCGGCATTCATCGACTCGAAGAGCGCGAGGATCATACCTTCCTTTGAGCCGAAATGGTACTGGATCTGGCTCATCTGCGTGCCCGCCCCATCGGCGACACGGCGCGTGGAGAGGCCCGCAAAGCCTTCGGAAACGAGGACGGTCTGGGCGGCCGAAAGAAGCTCTCGCTTCGTCTGTCCTGCACGTTCGGCGGTTACTCGGGCCACGGTCGATCCTCCCGATCCAAATATTAAATCGGTCGAACGAATAAATCAATCTGGAAAATCGGTCTGGATGGGGCGGTATGTCGTTTTTATGATTTTTATCAGTGGGATGACGTTTCTTCCTGAACCTCGCATTCTGCGCGGGCAGGGGGATGGAAAAGTGGGAAAACCGGGGGCGCGTGATCTTCGGCGGCCGGCGCCCACGCTCAGGCTTTTTCGCTGTTCGGTGGATCGGCAGGACGTTCGCAGGTATCGCCGTCACGGTGAAGGCCGGGGGTGCATCGTCCGGTATTCGGCCAGGGCGGTGGCGGCCTGACCGATGGCGCGGCACGTCACCTCCCGGTCGCGCGACGTCACGGCGAGGGACGGATAGAGCTTTCCCGGCGACTTGAAGACGCCATGCTCTCTCAACACCGCGTTCCAGATGTCGTTCAGCTTCGGATCGCGGTGCCGGGCGGTGCGGTAATCGACCGGCTCCGCCTCGGTGAAATAGATATCGAACAGGGTGGCGTCGCCGCAGATGCGGTGGGGCACCCCGGCGGAGGACAGGGCTTCGGATTGCATCCCGATCAGATCCTGCCCGAGGCGGCGCAGGCGATCGTACTGGCCGGGGCGCCGCAGGATTTCCAGGGTCTTCAGCCCGGCGGCGGATGCGACCGGGTTTCCCGACAGCGTGCCAAGCTGCATCAGCCATTTCTCGGCCCCGACGGCCGATTTGTCGAAATGCGCCATGATCTCGCGACTGGCCCCGAGCGCGGCCAGGGGGAAGCCGCCGCCGATGACCTTGCCGAGGGTGCAGATGTCGGGGATCACGCCGTAGCGTTCCTGGGCGCCGCCATAGGCCAGCCGGAACCCCGTGACGATTTCGTCGAAGATCAAGAGGATATCCCGCCTGTCGCAGAGATCGCGCAGGCCTTGGAGGAAGCCGGGGCGGGCCGGGATGATCCGTTGCAGGGGTTCGACGATGATCGCGGCGACGTCGTCATGTTCGTCCAGAAGCGAGGCGACGGCGTCGAGATCGTTGAAGGGGGCGATCAGCATCTCGTCGGCGACGCCCTGGGGAATGCCGGCGCTGTCCGGCACCGGGGTCGGGAAGTTGACCTGTCTGGCGGGTGCGAGCGACATCTGCGCCTCGGCGGACATGCCGTGGTATCCGCCTTCGAATTTCAGGATCTTCGGCTTGCCGGTAAAGGCCCGGGCGAGCCGGATGGCGTACATGTCCGCCTCTCCGCCCGAGGTGACGAACCGGACCTGTTCGCAGCAGGGCACGGCCGCAACGATGGCTTCGGCCAGTTCGATCCCGCGGGCATTGTTGGCGAAGAAGGTCAGGCCGAGGGGAAGCTGTTCGAGCACGGCCTCCATCACCTCGGGGTGGCCGTGGCCAAGGAGCATGGGGCCGGAGCCGATCAGGTAATCGACGTATTCCTTTCCGTCCTCGTCCCAGACCCGGGCACCCTCGCCGCGGGCGATGACGATGCCGGGATCGAAATTGCCGAAGCCCGCAGCCGGGAGGACGGCGCGGGCGCGTTCGATCCAGTCGGTCTGGCTGTGAAGGCGGTTCATGGCGTCATTCCAAGGTGAGGTCGGGTTCGCCGAGAAGATCGGTGTCGACCGTGATCCCGAGCCCCGGCCCCTCTGGCGGGGCGATGCGGCCCGTGTTGCGGATCGGCGCATCCGGCGCCAGCCGGGGCGAGACATAGCCCGCAAGATCGCAGACGTTGAGCAGGCGTGCGGGTTCGGTCGCCGCACCAAGATGCAGGGCGGCCGCGGTCACGATATCTGAGCCCCAGGTGCATTCGATGCACATCCTGGCCCCGAGGTGCCGGCAGAGATCGCGTGCCCGGCGGGTCGCAGAGAGCCCGCCGAATTTCGACAGCTTCAGCGCGACCGCATCCATGATCCCGAGCCGATGGGCCTCGAGAAGACTGGCGGTGTCATGGGCGAGTTCGTCGAGCTTCATCGGCAGGCCCGTTGCGTGGTGCACCCTGGCGCAATCCTCCAGCGTCGCGCAGGGTTGTTCGAGCATCACGTCGAAGCGGGCGGCGGCCCGGCCCACGCGGATGGCATCGAGCGATGTCGCGCCACAGTTCCAGTCGCCATAGACCAGCGGACCGGGGCCCACGGCCTCGCGCACTTTCGCAAGCCGTTCGACATCGGTCTGCCAGTCGCCGGAGGCGCCGAGCTTGGCCTGGAACTGCGTGATGCCGCTTGCATGGGCCGCGGCCGCGATCCTGGCCATCTCGTCGGGATCGACGCAGGTGATGGAGTGATAAAGCGGCAGATCCGCCTGCCGTCGCCCGCCCAGCAGCGTGTAGAGGGGAAGGCCCGCCACCCTGGCCGTGATATCCCACAGCGCGATATCGAGGGCGGACTTGGCATAGACATGCCCAGGCAGGCAGGCATCAGCCCGGGCCATCACGCTCTCGGCCCCCAAGGGATCGGCGCCGAGCAGAACGGGGGCGAGCTCTGTCAGGGCAGGGGCGACACCGCGCGCATAGGCGGGCAGGTAATGCGGGATCGGGCAGACTTCGCCCCAGCCCACGATGCCTGCACCGGTGTCCACCGCGATCACGACCGTTTCGACCGTGTCGCAGCTTTTGCCGTCGGCCATGTGGTAGGCGGTGTGGCTGGTCAGGGGCACGTGCCAGAGCCGCAGGCGGGTGATCTTCTGCGTCAGCGCAGGCTTAAGCATCGGGGCGCTTCCCATGACGGTCATTCCGCCATCTCGTAGATTGCGCGGAGCTGCCCGAGAGCGGCCTCGTCGGGATGAACGCCCAGGCCGGGAGCCTCGGGCAGGTGCAGGTGACCGCCCTCGTTGCGCGGCCCCCGGCCATCGGCGATGTCGACGGTGATCATGTCCTGGCAGGCCCAGACCGCGCGGCAGGCATCGTCGGGGATCGTCGCGGCGAGATGGAGCGCCTCGGTATCGGCCAGCACGGTGCCGCCGGTTGCCATGACGAACATGTCGATCCCGTGAGCGAGTGCGATGTCGCGTATCCGGGCCGCCTTGGTCAGGCCTCCCACGCGGTTGAGCTTGATCCCGAAGACTTCCGCGAGCCCGTCGCGGGCGATGCGCGCGGCGTCCTGCAGGGTGACGAGGCTTTCATCCACCGAGACCGGCGCGGCATGCTTGCGCGCGATCGCCGCGATATCGTCGAGCGTTTCACACGGCTGTTCGAAGGTCACCTGCGGGCAGGCCTGCATGACCTGGAGCGCCTGCGCCCGGCTCCAGCCCCGGTTCACGTCGTAGAGCAGGATCTCGCCGTCGCGCTTCCTGGCTTCGACATCGCGGATGCGGGCGATATCGCGCGCCACGTCGCCGCCGATCTTGACGGAATGGGCGACATAGCCGCGGGCGCGGTAGCGCTCCATGATCGCGCGGGTCTCTTCGATCGTCTTTGCGCCGACCGAGGAGGCGATCGGGCGCGGCGTGCGGCTGCAGCCGCCCATCAGGTCGGCGATCGGCAGGCCGGCGGCCTGCCCGGCGATATCCCAGCACGCCATGTCGATCGGCGACTTGGCGTAGAGGTGGCCCGGCAGCGCGAGATCCATCGCGCGTTCGACATCGAGCAGTTTGCGCGGGTCGCGCCCCAGAACGAAGGGCGCCATCGTCTCGATCCCCGCGCGGATGCCCGGGCCGTGCGCGGGCACGTAGGTGTGCCCCCAGGGCGTGCCTTCGCCCCAGCCGGTGATCCCGGCGTCGGTGTCGACCTTGATGAGGGTCGCATCGAGGCATTCGAACTTCAGCCGTCCGGCGGACAGCCAGTAGGGATGCTCAAGCGGCAGATCGACCTGGTAGACGGTGAGGCGGGTGATCTTCACGGCGTCACCACGATATTGCCGGTATGCGTCTTGGCGATGAAGGCGGCCTGCGCCGCGCGCAGCTCATCCAGTGGATATGTGGCGGCGAGGGCGGGCCGGATCTCTCCCGCTTCAATGTAGCGGATGAGATTCGGCATCACCTCGGGGTCGATCACGGTAGAGCCGGTGAAGGTGAGGTCGCGCAGATAGAAGGTGCGCAGGTCAAGCGTCACCATCGGCCCCGCGATGGCGCCCGAACAGGTGTAGCGGCCGCCGCGTTCGAGGATGTCGATGAGGGTCGGCCAGTAGGGGCCGCCCACCACGTCGGCGACCACGGTGATCGCCTCGCCGTGGAGTGCCGCGCGCAGATCTTCGGGCGCGCGAGGCAAGAGGCGGTCGGGGCCGAAAGCAGCGACGTCGGCGTGCTTCGCTTCGGAGGCCATCGCGATCACCCGTGCGCCGCGCCTTTTGGCGAGCTGGACGAGCGCGCCGCCCACGCCGCCGGACGCGCCGGGCACGAGGACCGTATCGGCCCCGGTCACGCCCGCGCGGGTCAGCATGCCTTCGGCGGTGGAATAGGAACAGGAAAACGTCGCGAGTTCGGCATCGCTGAGCGGGCTGTGGATCGGGAGCGCGTTGCGGGACGGGATGGTGCAGAACTCGGCGAAGCCGCCATCGCGTTCGCTGCCGAAATACCCCGCGAGGTCCTTGTTCAGCGGATCGGTCGGATCCCGCAGCCAGTTGTCGGTGATCACCCGCTCGCCAACCCGGGCGGGATCGACGCCGGCCCCCACGGCGGCGATGCGGCCACAGACATCGGCGCCCTGAATGCGGGGGAAAGCGATGGGCGCGCCGCCCCAGGTCGGGTCGTCATCGGTCACGGTGTCATAGGCGCCGCCCGTCGTGGCCTCGCGCACGGCCTTGGAATACCAGCCGGTGCGGGTGTTGACGTCGGTGTTGTTCAGCCCGCAGGCGCCGACGGCGATCAACACCTCGCCGGGGCCCGGATCGGGGCGCGGCCAGTCCCCGTGCAGCACGATCCGATCCAGATCCCCGTGGCCCATGGTGACCATGGCGCGCATGGTGGCCGGACGGCTCATGCCGCGGGCTCCGAAATCGCATCCATCCGGGGCCGCGTGCTGTCGGGATCGTAGGCCGGGGCGTCAAGAACCCGCGCGGGGCGGGGCGTTCCGTGGATCACCACCTCGAGCGGGGTTCCCGGCGCTGCCGCGGACGGCTTCACATAGGCGAAGGCAAGGATCTTGCCGACGGTATGGCCATAGGCGATCGAGGACGTGGAGCCGACCACGTGGCCGTTCTGGAGCACGGCTTCGCCCCCGTGGCCGTCCCGCTCTCCGTCAGGGTCGATTTCCAGGTAGGTGCAGATCCAGGGCAGCGCGGTGTTCAGCGTGCGGTCACGGCCCAGATACGCCTTGTCGGTTCGGGCGAAGCGCAACACGTCCGCTTCGGCCAGCGTGACCTCGTTGGTGAGCTCTCCCGCCCCCTTGAAGCCCTTTTCCAGCCGCATCACGTTCATCGCGAAGCTGCCGTAATTCGCGATGCCGTGGGCCTCGCCCGCGACCCAGAGGGCGGCGTAGACGTCGGGCATGGCCGGGAACGGCATGTGCAGTTCCCAGCCCAGCTCGCCGGCATAGGACATGCGCAGCGCCCAGACGTCATGGCCGGCGACGCTGATTTTCTGGGCCGACAGCCAGCAAAAGGCGGCGTTGTCGAGCCGGGCAGTTGTGCAGCTAGACAGCACCTCGCGCGATCGTGGCCCGTTCAGCGCCAGTGCGCCCCAACTGTCGGACAGGGCGGTGACCGTTACGTCGGCGCCGTTTTGGTGATCGGCCAGGTGATCGAGCAGGCGCTGTTCGAAGAAGGCGGCGCAGACGAGGTAGAAGCGGTTGTCCGCCATGCGGACGATCGTGGTTTCCAGTTCGATCCTGCCCCGGCGGTTGAGCAGATGCGTCAGGGTGATCGCCCCGGCCTTCTGCGGCATTCGGTTGGCGGTGAGCCGGTCGAGCAACCCGAAGGCATCCGGCCCTTCGACCAGCACCTTTGCGAAGGCCGTCACGTCCATCAGGCCGACCCGTTCGCGCACGGCGCGCACCTCTTCCCCCACCAGGGCGTCGACGGCTGTCCGGCGGAAGGAATAGTGATCGTGCTGCGCGACGCCGCCCTGGGCGAACCAGCGGGGGCGTTCAAAGCCATAGACCTCTTCGAAGACGGCCCCACGGGCCTTCAGGAGATCGTGGAGCGGGGAGGGCTTCACCGGGCGCCCGGCTAGGCGGTTGAGGTGGGGAAAGGGGATTTCGTGGCGGAGGCAATAATCCTCCTTCGCCTTCACCACCTGCCAGTCCGTCGTGGCATAGCTGCCGAACCGGCGCGGATCGAATTCGCGCATCGAGATATCCGCCGCGCCGTGCACCATCCAGCGCGCCAGTTCGCGGGTCAGGCCCGGCCCCCAGCCAATGCCGATCTGCGTGCCGCAGCAGCACCAGTAGTTCCGGGCCCCGGGGGCGGGGCCGATCAGGGGGTTGCCGTCGGGCGGATGGCTGATTGCGCCATGCACGTCGCGGCTGATCCCCAGGTCGGCGAAGATCGGCATGCGGTTCAGGGCTTCTTCCAGCCAGGGCATGACGCGGTCGTAGTCGGCCTCGAACAGCTCGTTCTCGGCCTCCCAGGGGCAATGATCCTCCCACACCGTGTTGGGGTTGGTCTTTTCATAGATGCCGATCAGGCCCTTTTTCTGTTCCATCCGGATGTAGCCCGAGACCTTGCGGTCATCGCGGATGACGGGGAGTTCGCGTTCGAGATCGCGGAACTGCGGCACCTCTTCGGTGACGAAGTAGTGGTGGGTCATCGAGGTCATCGGCAGTTGCAGGCCCGACCATTCGCCCATCTGGCGTGCATAGGTGCCGCCGGCGTTGACCACGTGTTCGCAGAGGATCGGCCCCTGTTGCGTTTCGACCAGCCATTCGCCGGACGGGGCCCGGGTGATGTTCGTCGCCCGGCAGCGGCGGATGATGCGCACGCCCCCGGCCCGCGCGCCCGCCGCCATCGCCATCGTGACGTTCGAGGGATCCACATGGCCGTCATCCGGCGTGTGGAGGCCGCCCAGGACCCCGTCGAGATTGTAGAACGGGTGCAGTTCGGCGATGCGGCCCGGCCCGACCAGTTCGATGTTGAAGCCAAGGGACCGGCCGACCGACAGCGTGTGCCGAAGCCAATCCATCTCGTCTTCGGTATAGGCCAGCCGGAACGATCCGCAGCCGTGCCAGGTGACGGCCTGCCCCGTCTCGGCCTCGAGCTTTCCGGAGTAGAGGCCGATGTTGTAATCGACGCATTTGCCGAGGCCGAAGGAACTGGTCGAATGGGTGATCTGGCCCGCCGCGTGCCAGGTGGAGCCCGAGGTGAGTTCCGCCTTTTCCAGAAGAACCGTTCCGGTGCCCCATCCTTCATGGGCGAGGTGATAGGCGAGCCCGACCCCCATGACGCCGCCGCCGACGATGACCACGCGGGCGTGGCTGGGAAACGCACTTTCCGACATGGCCGCTTCCTTTATCCGGGGGCGCGAAGTCGATGGACAGGGGTAGCGAACATCTGTATCACTGTCAATCATGAATGGCACAAATGTATCATCGCGCGTCCTCGACCGGCTGACCGAAGAATGGGAGACGCTGACCCCGGAGGCGCAGAAGGCGGCACGCTATGTGCTTGAAAACCCTGCCGATGTCGGGGTTTCAACGGTGCGGGAAATCGCCGAGGCGGCGAACGTCAAGCCGAACACCTTCGTGCGGATGGCGCGGCAGGTGGGCTTCGAAGGCTACGAGGATTTCCGGGCGCCGTTCCGCGAGGCGATCCGCAAGGGCGCGGCGAGCTTTCCCGACCGGGCGCGCTGGTTGCAGGATATCCGCAGATCCGGCGACCTTGGGGGGCTTTACGCCGACATGGCCGAGGGGGCGATCCGAAACCTCGAGGAGACCTTTGCGCGGATCGACGCGGAGGCCCTGAAGGACGCGGCGGAGGCGATATGGGCTTCGCGCCAGGTGTTCACCCTGGGTGTCGGGGTGATGAACGCCAACGCGCGCAATTTCACCTATCTCGCCTCGACGGGCATGACGGATTTCCACGCCATTCCGCGGCCGGGTTCGACGGCGGTGGACGATCTGGCCTGGGCCGACGCGCGCGACGTGCTGATCGCCATGACCTGCCGGCCCTACCGCGCGGAAGTTGTCGAGGCGGTGCGGATCGCCCGCGACCAGGGGCTGACGATCGTGGCGCTGTCCGACAGCCCCGCCAGCCCGATCATCCGCGCCGCGCATCACGGTTTCATCGTTGCCGCCGATACGCCCCAGTTCTTTCCGTCCTCGGTTTCCACGATCGCGCTTCTGGAAACCCTTCTGAGCTTTGTGATCGCGGTCGCGAGCGAGGAAATCGTCGAGCGGGTCGAGACGTTCCACCGCCGGCGGCACCAGCTTGGCATCTATACGGAGGAGCCCGAGTGAACGACCTGTGCGAACCGGTACGCTCCCTCGAGGCGCGGTATTACATCGATCCGGCGATCTTCGAGGCCGAGAAATCGGGCCTGTTGCGCCGGACATGGCAGTTTGCCTGTCACGCCAGCCAGCTGGAACAGCCGGGCGATTACGTCGCGTTCGACCTGGGCGACGAAAGCCTGTTCTCGATCCGCGGGCGCGACGGGGTGATCCGCACGTTCTACAATGTCTGTCAGCACCGGGCGCATCAGCTGGTGAGCGGCACAGGATCGACCCGCGTCGTCGTCTGCCCCTATCATGCGTGGACCTACGAACTTACCGGTGCGCTGCGCGCAGCGCCGAACGCGACATCGGTTCCGGGCTTCGACAGATCGCGGATCTGCCTGACAGAGGTGCGCACGGAGGAGTTTCTGGGGTTCGTGTTTGTCAATCCCGACCCGGATGCGGCGCCGATGGACGACTGGTTTCCCGAGGTTCGCGCCCAGCTTCAGGACTTCGTTCCCAACTGGGCGGATCTTCGGCCGCTCGAATGGATCGAGATCCCGGAAAAATGCAACTGGAAGGTTTCGGTCGAGAACTATTCCGAGTGCTACCACTGCAGCCTGAACCACGCGACCTTCGCGACCGGGGTGATCCGGCCCGAAACCTACGACATCCAGCCCCAGGGGTATTGCCTGCGCCACACGACGGAATGCAACGACCTCGGCAAGATGAGCTATGACATCGAAAGCGGGTTTCCGAACAACGACCGCTATTCGTCCTGGTTTCTGTGGCCGATGTTCTCGTTCCAGGTTTATCCGGGGAACCTTCTGAACACCTATCACTGGCGGGCGGTGGATGCCGAGAATGTCGTGGTCTGGCGCGGGTGGTATTCGGCCGGCGGAGAGGACAACGCCACCGTCCGCCGGATGGCGATACAGGACCGGGCCACGACGGTGGAGGAAGACATACACCTGGTGGAATCGGTGCAGCGCGGGCTGAAATCGCGCGGCTACGTGCCCGGGCCGCTGGTGGTGGACCCGAACTGCGGGGTCAATTCAGAGCATTCCGTCATGCATCTGCAGCGATGGATGCGCGAGGCGGTGGACGGGTTGGAGTGACGGTGACGGGCGCAGAGCGTCATGTCGCGGCGGAAGGCAGGAGGGAGACCACCATGAGCACATTCGATGAGGACCTGTTTTTGAAGGGTCTTGAACAGCGCAAGGCGACGCTCGGGGCGGCGTATGTGGAGAAGAACCTGGCGGCCGCGGATGACTTCACCCGCCCGTTCCAGGAAGCGATGACGGCCTGGTGCTGGGGGTTCGGCTGGGGCGACGATGTGATCGACGCCAAGACACGTTCGATGATGAACCTGGCCATGATCGGAGCGCTGGGCAAGATGCACGAATGGGAAATCCACTGCCGGGGGGCGGTGAACAACGGTGTGACGCGCGAGGAGATCCGCGCCATCATTCACGTGGTCGGCATCTATTGCGGCGTGCCGCAGGCGCTTGAATGCTTCCGCGTGGCCCGGAAGGTTCTTGATCCGGAGTAAAACCGGAACCTCGGATGCCGTGAGGCGCGTGACGGGTAGAGGGGGGAGGCGCGGGGCAGGGGCCTGGCTGTGCAGCCAGTCCTGAGCCATCCACACAGCCTGTTCGCCGCAATAGCGCGCAAACCTGTACGGAATGATGAAAGCCGCTGTTGAATTTATGTAACGTCTGCGCACCGCGGTGACGGACGGCCCGGTGGTCCCCGGGCCGTGCGTCACGCAAGACGGGCCCGGGTTGTTCAGTCGACCGTGTTCTTGCTGTTGTCGATCGGCGGAAGCTCTTCGGAAGGAACGGCCACAGGACGCACAAGCAGGGCGGTCGATAGAACGGCCGTACCAACGATCCCGGCCAGTGAAATGGCCATGTTTGGCGCGACCGAGGCCGCCGCCCCAAGAACAAGGAGTGCGCGAATTGGCCAGGCCAGCCTGCCGGATTGCTGTCGGCCGACCCATTCGAAGGACAGGGCGATGGCTCCGGCGCCCACGATGCCACCGATGCAGGCCATGGCGATTTCAAGTCCACTGCCGGTCCCGAGGATCGCGGGGTTCCAGAGGAAGGCGAAGGGCATGAGGAAGCCTACGGCGGCAAGGCGCACAGCCTCGAACGCGATCACAAACGGATCTTCATCCGCGATGGCTGCGGCGGCCAGCGCCGCCACGGCAATCGGCGGCGTGAGGGCCGAGAGGATGGCGTAATAAAGCAGGAACATGTGGCTTTCGAGGATCGGAAGACCGATCTTGGTGAGTGCCGGACCAACCAGAACGGCCGCGAGGATATAGGCCGATGGCGTCGGCATTCCGAGCCCCAGGACGATCGTCACCACAGCGGCCAGCAGAAGCGTCCAGCCCAGGTCACCTCCCGAGAGAGTGATGATGACGTTGGCTGCCTTCATGCCGAGGCCCGTCATGGAGAGCCCCCCGATCACCAGACCTGCAGCGGCGCAGGCGCCCGCTACCGGCAGGATCCTGAGAGTGGTTTCGCCGAGGGCCTGGATCAGTTCCCAGGGCGTCATCCGGGTGCGCCCCGAGAGCGCCGTGCCGATCACCACGCCCAGCGCGCCGGCGCCCGCGGTCATCACCGGGGAGTATCCGACCCAGAGCATCCCGATAATTACCGCGATCGGGATGATGTAGGGCCAGCCCAGGGCGAAGGTGCGCGACAGCCGGGGGATCTCGCCGGAATAGGGCCGCAGATCGTGCTTCACGGCGCGCAGATGCACTTGGGAGAAAACCCCCACGTAGTAAAGCATCGCAGGGATCAGCGCTGCATAGACGACATCCCGATAGGGCGTGCCGGTATATTCCGCGAGGATGAAGGCGGCAGATCCCATGATGGGCGGCATCGCGCTGCCGCCGGTGGAAGCTGCGACCTCTACGGCGCCCGCGAACTTCTTGGAATAGCCCAGCCGTTTCATGATCGGGATCGTGATCGAGCCGGTGGCCACCACATCCGATGTCGGGCTGCCCGACATTGTGCCATAGAGGCCGGAGGAGATCACCGCGACCTTGGCGGGGCCGCCGCGGCTGTTGCCTGTGGCCGCCGAGGCCAGATCGAAGAAGAATTCTCCCCCGCCGGCCTTCGACAGAAGGGTGCCGAACATGACGAAGAGGAAGACATAGCTCGCCACAACCTGGATCGGCACGCCGAAAACGCCGTCGGTGGTGAAGACGAGGATGTCGAGAAGATATGAGAATTCGGAGATGCCGTGGCCGAAGGGCGGCGGCAGCATGTAGCCGAACCAGTTGTAGATCAGGAACGCAACGACGATGCCGGTGAGGCCGGCGCCCGTGGTTCGGCGCGTCGCCTCCAGTGTCAGAAGCAGGATGGCCGTGCCGAAGAAGAATTGCGCGCCCGTGAATTCATCGAGCAGCGTGATACGATCGGAGATGACCTGGGCATTGACGAAGAAGAATACCCCGGAGGCGAGGCTGAGCGCGCAGAGGACCCAGTCGAGGATCGTGGGGTTGTCGGGGGCGTTGGGGGAGTGGCCAATCACCGGGAAGAGCAGCGTGAGGATCCCCGAGACGAAGAGGATGCCCAGAACCAGCGGATCGGAAATCACGAAGATGTTGGCATAGATCACCCAGCAGGCGAACCCGGCCGCCAGCAGCGTCAGAAGGTGTGCCGGCGTTCCCGTGAAGGAACGCCGGCGGCCTGTCGAAACGAGTGCTGAAATCACTCAATCAGCCCCGCTTCGCGGTAGACCTTGGCCGCACCGGGATGGAACGGCAGGACGGTCTGGCTGACCAGGATCTCGGGGTTGAGCGCCTTCATCGCGTTGTGGACGTTGCGGATCTCGTCGATGTTTTTGAGGAACCCGCTGGCGAGCTTTTCCGCCATTTCGTCCGACATCTGATCCGTTGCGACGACCATCGCGCCAAGGGCCATCGTCTGCACGTCGTCGGGCTGCTTGGAATAGCTGCCGCCCGGGATGGTGAAAGGCGCTGTTCCGAAGGCTTCGTTGGTTGCGTCGATAACCTCCTGCGGGACGCTGAGAAGCACGACATCCACATTCTCGTCGATCGCCCGGAATGAGGAGTGGCGGATGAAGATGCCATTCGTCGCCATGTCGATGCGTCCGTCCTGCATCAGATCGCCCTGCTCGTTGGCACCCGCGCGCACGAAGGAGCCGCCATTCGCTGTGAGCGTTTCCTCGTCGAGGCCCGCCTGCGCCAGCATGAACACCGCGACGTCGCTGGTGATGTTGCCCGAGCGGTTGATCCCGATCGTAAGCGGTGCGCCAGAGGTCGCGATATCGTCGATGCTGTCGATGCCGTATTGTTCGGCGATGGACTGTTCCAGGAAGAAGTGCATCGGCGCCCAGTTGTACATATAGCCGATGGCCTGAAGGTTGGTGATCGGGGCCTTGAACGGCTCCTGCCCGTTGAGGCCGAGCTTCACCTCGGCGTCGTGGACAAGCCCCATATCGGTGCGGTTCGCCGCGAGGAGCGCGAGGTTGGCGAAGCCGCCGCCGGTCGCCTGGTAGGTAATCACCGCGGCCGGATCGTCGGCCTTCACCGC
The DNA here is from genome assembly GCF_032586175.1 of Ovoidimarina sediminis. Classification (NCBI taxonomy): domain Bacteria; kingdom Pseudomonadati; phylum Pseudomonadota; class Alphaproteobacteria; order Rhodobacterales; family Roseobacteraceae; genus Ovoidimarina; species Ovoidimarina sediminis. The sequence goes on along the minus strand of NZ_JAWHTE010000023.1, from coordinate 9,349 downwards.
CCGGTCCATGCCCGCGCCCAGAAGCGACCAGAGACCGCCCGGGTTGCCACCCGACAGGTTCATGTTGATCGAGTCCGCCTGCGCCATGCCGGCAGAGACCGCCAGGCCGAGCGTCACTGTAAGTGCCTTGAATATCATGTTATTCCTCCCTGTTCGCTTTTTTACTCTCGAAGGTGTCACCCGGCCGATACGAGGGTGACTGTTTTGGCCTCGGTATAGGCGAGCATTTCTTCTAAACACTCTTCACGGCCGAGACCGGATTGCTTGACGCCACCGAAGGGCGCGCCAAGGTAGTGATCGCTTGCGTCGTTGACCCAGACGTAGCCGGCCTGGATGCGGCGGGTGAGGCGCAGGGCGCGGTCGAGATCCCGCGTCCAGATCGAAGCCGTCAGGCCGAGATCGAGGCTGTTGACGATATCGAGCATTTCGCTTTCGTCGCGCCATTTGAGCACGGTCAGCACCGGGCCGAAGACTTCCTCGCGGGCAATCTCGGCCTCTGGTCCGACATCGCAGACCAGGGTGGGGCGGACGAAGAATCCGGTATCGGGAAGACCGGCATCCGGGCGGCCCGCCGCGATCCGGGCGCCGGCCTTCCGGGCCCGTTCGATGAAGCCCAGGGTCTTGTCATACTGGGCCCGCGTCGACAGCGCCCCCATTTCGGTGGCCTCGTCGGTGGGATCACCCAGCCTGACCGCATCGAAGGCGGCGGCGATGGCGGAGACGACGTGAGCGTAATGGGTTTCGTGGACGAGGACGCGGCTTGTCGAGCCGCAAGACTGGCCCGCTGTCCAGCCGAGGTTCATGCCCTTGACCGCACCGGCGACCGCGCGGTCGAGATCGGCGTCTTCGCAGATGACGAGCGCGTTCTTGCCCCCGAGTTCAAGCTGCGTGCGCTTGAGAGTGTCGGCCCCGCCCTTCAGGACGGCGCGTCCGGTCGGAACCGATCCGATCAACCCCACCGCCGCGATACCCGGGTGGGCACAGATTGCCGCACCGAGATCCGCACCGCCGGTCAGCACCGACAAAAGGCCGTCCGGGAAGAGATCGCCGATGATCTCGGCCATCCGAAGCGATGAGAGCGGTGTTTCCTCGGACGGTTTGAGGATCACCGCGTTGCCTGCGGCCAGTGGGGCCGCGATCTTGGCAGCCGCGAACATAAACGGATGGTTGAATGGTACGAGCCGGGCGACAACGCCGAGCGGTTCGCGTGTAACGAGCGTGAGCTTGCCGCCGACCTGTGGGATCGTCTCGCCTTTGGCTTCGGTGGTCAGCCCGGCGAAGAACTCCATCAGAGTTGCGCCGAGGTTCACATCGAAGCGCATGCCTTTGATCGGGTTGCCGCAGTCGAGCGCGTCGATCAGGGCGAGTTCGCTTTCGTGGCTGCGGAGCAGGGCGGCAGCCTGTTTCAGGATCTTGCCGCGATGTACCGGCCCCAGGTCGGTCCAGACCCTTTGCGCATTGGACGCTCTGGCAACGGCGTCCGAAAGATCGCCCGCTGATGCGTCTCGCAGCTCTGCCAGAACGGCACCGCTCGATGGCGAAAGGACGGCCCGAGGCGCACCGCCGCCGGTGCGCCATTCGCCGGCAACGAAGTTGCCCTGAGGCGTCCAACCTCCAAGCACAGGCACGCTGCTCACCGCATCGCCTTCCGGCATTCTCTCTCCCCTTGCAACGGCGGTTGCAGAGCGCCGCCGTTCATTTTCTTAGATATCTATTTTCTCTGTTTACATACCGGCTGCGACATTCTGTCAAGCACGGACAGACCTACTCCGCGGCAGAGATCTGTTGGCTTTCTTCGCCCAGCGTTCGCCAGTCCACATCCTTCGGAAAGACACCTTCCTTGGAGGAAATGGTCGCATGCGGCACGTGCGGTTCTTCGGTGCCGATCGCGGCGCCGCCCTCGGCCACGCGACGGGCCGCGTCGCTCATGAGCCGCCGGAATTCGACAATCGCAAGGTCGGACGCGCCCAGAAGATCGGAAGACCGGTCGACCCGGGGGCCCATCGACACCCACATCACGATGTCTTGATTGGGGATGCCGAGCACGCCGGTGAAATTGCCAAGCTTCATCATCTGGCGATCCTGCAGGAAGTCGTTTTCCAGCGTCCGGCGGGAGCGCCACTTGTTATCCAGGTCGATCCCCGGCTGCGCGTGGGCGAATTTGCGCCATTCCGTGGTCGACGGGCAGGCCTGGCCGCCCCAGGCGATGAAGTGGAAGAAGGATTCCTCGTCGCTGATCGGCACGATCACCGTGGCCACGTTGTAGTTGTTGTTCGGTGGGATAAGCGACGTGAAGGGCGCGATATACTCTGTGATCCGCAGGTAATTGTGCGTGCCGGCGTTCTTGATCGGCTTGCGAATCGCTGCGTAGTGGAAGCCGTAGGGGGTGGTCTGGGTCTGCATGCGCGGCGACTTGTCGGTCGACGGGCGGTACCAGGATTTGTCATCCGCCGAGGCGCCTTTGACCCGTGCGGGAACCATATCCGAGGAATGCAGCGAGGATGAATGCGCGGAGTCGATCTGGCCTTCGGTGATCTGCGCCCAATTGGCCGGGATGCGGATCTTAAGGATCGAAACCTCGGTGTCTTCGGTCGGCGCGAAGGCGGGCGGCTGGAATTCCGGCGCCTCGCGTTCGGTGTCGAGCCAGGCCCAGACGAAGCCGCCCCATTCGCGTGTTGGGTAGGAGCGGTGCTTGACCTTGCCGTGCAGAGGCGACTCCTCGGGTTCGGACGACATCGCAACGCAATTGCCGTCCACGTCGAATTTCCAGCCGTGATAGAGGCAGCGCAGCCCGCATTCCTCGTTGCGGCCGTAGACGAGCGAGGCCTTGCGGTGCGGACAGAGTTCGTCAAGCAGCCCGAGCCGCCCGTCGGTGTCGCGGAAACACACGTAGTTGCGGCCGATCGCTTCCACCCGCAGGGGTTTTCCGTCTGGTTCTTCAACCTCTTCGCTCAGGCAAACCGGCGTCCAGTGCTGCCGCATCAACACCGCCATCGGCGCATCGTTGTCGATCTTGGTCAGCAGGTCGTTTTCTTCGACTGACAGCATTGACGGCTCCTCCAGTACATTCATGTACATGCAACGAACTGGCATGTGTTGACGAATAGTTTAGATATCTAATATCAGAGCGCGACATGCTTCTACAAGAGGACAATTGGATGGACCTTCCCGAAGGGCGCATGGCGTTGACCGTCACCGGCCGCAAGGAACTTGCAAAAGACATCTGCGAGTTCACTCTGGCCCGGGACGATGGGGCTGTCCTGCCGTCCTTCACGGCCGGTGCGCATATCACCGTCGAGACGCCGGGCGGGGCGATGCGGCGTTATTCCCTTCTGAACGACGGTTCGGCGCCGACCTCCTATGTCATCGCCGTCAAGCGGGAGGCCAATTCGCGCGGCGGCTCGGCCTCGATGCACGCGGACGTGCGCGAGGGCACGGTTCTGAATGTCGATCCGCCCGAGAACGAGTTCGAACTGGTGGAGGCGCCGAAATACCTGCTGATCGCCGGGGGCATCGGGATCACGCCGATCCTTTCGATGGCGCGTCACCTGAGTGCGGAGGGCAAAGCCTTCAGGCTGATCTATTGCACCCGGACGCCGGAGGAGACTGCCTATCTCGACGAAGTGTCGTCCTTTCCCACCGCGACCGTGCATCACGACAACGGCGATATCGACGACTTCTACGATTTCTGGGACCATTTCGAGAAGCCGGGGGCAGAGCATGTCTATTGTTGCGGGCCCGCGCCGCTGATGGAGGAGATCAAGGCCCTGTCCGGCCACTGGACGGAAGGCCGCGTGCATTTCGAGGATTTTGCCGGGGTCGATGTCGTCCGGGAGGATGATGTTCCCTTTACCGTGACGATTGCCAGCACCGGGCGCGAGATCGAGGTGCCGGCAGACCGTTCGATCCTCGAGGCCCTGCGCGATGCGGGAGAGAAGACCGTCAGTTCCTGCGAAAGCGGAACCTGCGGAACCTGCAAGTGCCGCTTGATCGAAGGCGAGGCGGATCACCGCGATCTCGTTCTGATGGACGAGGAGAAGGATGACTACATCATGATCTGCGTCTCGCGCGCCAAATCGGGGGATCTGGTTGTCGATCTCTGATCCCATCCGGCTTGGTGCGGCCGGGCTGGGGCGCGGGTTCATGCTGACCCTGCCGAGCCTTCGGCGCGATCCGCACACGCGGCTGGTGGCCTGCGCCGCACCGCGCGAGGAGAGCCGGTCGGCGTTTCTGGCCGAGTTCGGGGGGCGGGCCTACGGGACGGTTGAGGCGCTTTGCAGGGATCCGGAGGTGGAGGCGGTTTACATCGCGACCCCGCACCAGATGCATCGCGATCACGCGATCGCGGCGGCGCGGGCGGGCAAGCATCTGCTGGTCGACAAGCCCCTTGCGATCACGATGGAGGACGCGAACGCCATCGTTCAGGCGGCCGAAGATGCCGGCGTGCACCTGATCACCGGGCCCAGCCACAGTTTCGATCAGCCTGTGGAGGCGGCCCGTGCGCTCATCGGTTCGGGCGAATACGGTGCGGTGCGGATGATCCACGCCGTGAACTACACCGATTTCCTCTATCGTCCGCGGCGGCCCGAGGAGCTTGACACGGCACAGGGCGGCGGCGTGATCTTCAGCCAGGCGGTGCATCAGATCGACCTTGTTCGAGCCCTGATGGGCGCGCGCGCCGAACGCGTCGCCGCGATGACCGGGGCGTGGGACCCGGCGCGCCCGACGGAAGGCGCCTACACGGCGACGATTGCCTTCGAGGGCGGAGGTTTCGCGAGCCTGACCTATTCGGGCTATGCCCATTACGACAGCGACTCTCAGCAGGGTTGGATCGGCGAATTGGGCATGCGGAAGGACGAAGGCGCCTACGGCAAGGCCCGCAGGGCGCTGGCATCGCTGGCTACGCCGGCGGATGAGCCGGCGCTGAAGTCGGACCGCACCTATGGCGCCGTTGAGGCCCCGGAGGCGGCTCCTTATGCGGAGCATTTCGGCCCGGTAATCGTCAGTTGCGACCGGGCCGATCTGCGCCTGACGCCCGAGGGCGTCGAGATCTGGGGCGATACCGCGCGCGAATTCGTGCCTGCGCCGCCCGATCCGGCGCCGCGGAGCGCTGTTCTGCGAGCGCTCTACCGGGCGGTCCGCCTCGGCCAGCCGCCGTTTCAGTCGGGAGGATGGGGCGCGGCGAGCCTTGAGATCTGCCATGCCATTCTCGCCTCCGCCCGCACGGGCGGCTTCGTGGACCTGCACCAGCAATAAGACCAAAGCAAAGGGAGACAGTCTTGGCCAAACTTACCCTCTCGATCGCCATGGGCGATTATGATCGGACGCGGCCAATCCATGATGGACAGGTAAAGATCGACGGCGTGACCCCGGTTACGCAGCTTCTGTCACCCGAGGAGATGTTCTTTCGCGCCTTCCGGCATGAGGCCTTCGACGTCTCCGAGCTTTCCTTTTCGTCCTATTGTGTAAAGCGATCGCAGGGCACATCGCCCTATGTTGCGATCCCGGTTTTCCTGTCGCGCGCGTTCCGCCATTCCTCCATCTACATCCGCAACGACAAGGGCATCGACAGCCCCGCCGACCTCAAGGGGCGGCGGATCGGCATTGCGGAATGGCAGTTGACGGCCAATGTCTGGGCGCGCGGGATTCTCGAAGATTACGGCGTGACACCCGCCGATATAAAATGGGTGCGCGGGGGGATGCACACCCCCGGCCGCCCGGAGAAGATTGCCATCACGCTGCCGGACGAGATCGACATGAGCGCCGCGCCCGAGGGGGCGACGTTGGACCAGATGCTGCGCGACAGTGAGATCGATGGGTTCATCGGCCCACGCACTCTCAAGTGCTTCGACGAAGGGCACCCGAAGGTCGAGCGGCTTTTCGCGAACGGGATCGAGGCGGCCTCGGACCACTATGCCCGCACGAAGATCTTCCCGATCATGCATGTGCTGGGTGTCCGGCAGAGCCTTGCGAATGAGCACCCATGGCTGCCCGGTGCGCTGTTAAAGGCGTTCACGCAAGCGAAGGCGATGGCGCAGCTCGCCCTGTCAGATACCTCGGCCACAAAGGTCACCATGCCCTTCGTGGAAGACACGCTCACGACCGCGCGTAAACTGATCGGGCCGGAAATCTGGACCTACGGGGTCCCGGGCAACGAGCATGTGCTGGACACCTTCCTAGACATTCATCACCGCCAGGGCCTGTCGGAACGGCGGATGAAGGTCGATGAGCTTTTCCATCCCGCCACCTACGAAGCCTATTCCTTGTGAGGCGCGCATGACTGATCTGGTTTCAGACCGTCTTTCTCCCGGCGATATCGTCGCGATCGAGACCGGTGCGGGTACGGCGCATGTGCAGATCACCCATCTGCGCGCACCTTATCCCGATGTGCTACGGGCGATCCGGCCGAACGGGGCGTCTGCGCCGGACGAGATTGCCAAGGGAGAAACCGCCTTCGTTGCGATGGTGGAACTCGCGCGGGCCTTGAAGAAACAGTCCGCTTCGGTTCGCGTGATCGGGCACGCCACGATCCCGAAGGCCGACCGCGCCTTTCCAGTGTTCCGAATGCCGATCCGGAACAAGGCCGGCGAAATCGTCTACTGGTGGACCTGGGACGGGGACGGCCTGTCGGTATCGCCCGAGGCCGGAGACACGGATCTTCCGATCCGCGAGATTATGACGGTCTCGGCGCTCTGCGAGAGACTGGCGCTCCTATTCTGACTGTCAGACGTTCCCACGCGTTGGCGGCACCCGTTCGCCCCGTGCCTCCGCCTGGATTTCGTCCGCGGCTAGATTCTGGAGGATCACGATCAGCGCATGTTTGAGCTGCGCTTCTTCGGCCTCGGACAGACCTTGCAGAGCGGTTTCGTTCGCTTGAACGGCCAGAGGTTCGAGAACCTTCTGTAGGGCCATGCCCTCCGCCGTGAGATAGACATGTTGCTTGCGCTTGTTGCCGTCTTCAGTGCGGCGGGTGACGATTCCCTGCTGCTCGAGCTTGTTCATCGCGGTGTGGACCGTCGGTTCCGTCAGGTTCGCGCGTTCGCTCAGTTCACGCTGGGTCAGCCCTTCTTCCTTCCACAGGATGCGCAGGAAGACCCATTGTCCGAACGACACGCCGTGATGGGCGAGACGCCGGGTCAGCGACCTGTTGAACCCGCGTGCGCAGAGCCGCGTGAGATGCGCGATCCGTTCGCCGCCGTAGACGTCGAAGAAATCCTTCGTCTGAGTGTCGGGCCCGGGCTTGTTGCGCAAAGCACGGTTCATAACGGAAGAATCCTCGCATTGAGATGGACGTGCAAGCTTGGAAGCGAAGCTAGTTCGAAAGCCGGAACGGGGCAATCCGGCGATGTCGCTTGGCAGATGTCGATAGCTTAGATATCAAAGTTTATTACCTCGACGGAGCGCGCGACATGAACAACACTCGAGCCGATCTCGACACGCCGAAATCGCACGGGGACGACCGGCGGTGGGGGAGCGATCTGATCGCCGAAACCATCCGCGCTCTCGGTTTCCGCCACGTGGCGCTCAATCCCGGATCGAGTTTCCGGGGATTGCATGACAGCCTCGTGAACCATCTGGGAAATCGCGATCCGCAGATGCTCTTGTGTCTGCACGAAGAGCACGCGGTCTCGATCGCTCATGGCTGGGCCAAGGTCACCGGTGAGCCGATGGCGGTGATCCTGCATGCCAATGTGGGGCTGATGCACGGATCGATGGCAATCTACAACGCCTGGTGCGACCGCGTGCCGATGGTCATCTTCGGGGCGACCGGGCCGGTGGAAGCTGCGAAGCGCCGCCCGTGGATTGACTGGATCCACACATCGCGCGATCAGGCCGCGCTGGTGCGGCCATTCGTCAAATGGGACGACCAGCCCGCCGGTCTTCCGGCATCGCTGGCTTCGATGATCCGCGCCGATACGATTGCGCGGACGGCCCCGAAGGCGCCGACCTATGTGTGTTTCGACGTGTCCGTGCAGGAAGCCGAGGCCCCTGCGGAAATAGCTCCGCCAGACCCTGAGGATTACCGTCCGCCTGCCCCGCCGGAGCCCTCCTCCCGCGAGATCGGAACGCTGAGCGCGATGCTCGACGCCGCCAGATCGGTCGTGTTCCTGATCGGGCGCGTGTCACGCTCTGTAAACGACTGGGGCCTGCGCGTGTCCCTGGCAGAACATCTGGACGCGCGGGTCATCACCGATATCAAGTGCGGCGCGGGCTTTCCGTCGGACCATCCGAACCACGTCGGCCCGCCTTCGTTCTTCCTCGCAGAAGCACCCGCCCGGGCCCTTGCTGAGGCCGACCTTGTCGTCGCCTTCGACTGGGTCGACCCTGCCGGAGCGATCCGGCAGGCGGGAGCACGGGGCGCCCTTGTCAACGTGACGCTCGATCACCAGCTAGCCAATGGTTCGTCGCTGGATCACATGGCGCAGCCAGCGGCAAAGCTGCATATTGCGGCAGATCCGGATGCCGCGATCCGAGCCCTGGCGGACCGCTATGGCCTGCGCGGCACGGAGCCCGACGCGGTGCCGTTCGCGATTGACGCCGAGGATCCGAGCCCCGGGTCGCACCTGACGATGGAAAACTTTCCGGTCGCCCTGGCGCGTGGGCTGGACACCGAGACAGTGAGCTTCGTGCGCCTGCCGCTGGGCTGGGACGGCGCGGCGATATCGTTCCGCCATCCGCTGGATTATCTTGGCTACGACGGGGGCGCGGGCATCGGCTCGGGCCCTGGCATGCTGGTCGGCGCGGCACTGGCGCTGGAGGAGACCGGCCGCATCCCCGTGGCGGTGCTGGGCGACGGCGACACGATGATGGGGATCTCCGCGTTCTGGACCGCCGCGCGCTATGGCATCCCGCTTGTTGCAGTGGTGTGCAACAACCGGTCGTACTTCAATGACGAGGTGCACCAGGAAAAGGTTGCCCGGATGCGGGGCCGTCCCGTCGAGAACAAGAGCATCGGGCAGGCCATTGCCGAACCCGATATCGATTTCGCCGGCCTGGCGCGCGCGCAGGGATTGAAGGGCATCGGACCAGTCGCGACGCCTCAGGATCTCTCGAGCGCGCTGCGAGCGGCCGTTTCACTCTATCGCGAAGGTCACGCCGTTCTGATCGACGCGAGGGTTGAGCCCGAGTATTCGACAGATATGGCCAAAGGGATGACGGAAACCAATTGATGTGTCACGTCGGGGATCGAAGACGGGCTGCGCTTTGTAATCCCTCATTTCGACACTCTGGCCGCATTGGATCTGATCTGAAGGGAACAGCGCACCTGGTGTGGAGCGGTTCGATCTCACCCCGGAGCGGCTCGCGGCGGATACGGCCTATGGGTCCGGTGAGATGCTGGGTTGGCTCG
>NZ_JAWHTE010000022.1:0-80031 GCF_032586175.1 Ovoidimarina sediminis | reverse complement strand
ATGGTGATGTCAGGCTCGGCTTCCACGCGTGCTCTGAGCCAATCCGAGACCGCATCCAGCTTGCTGCGGCGCGGTCGCCCCTGAGGCGCAGCCTTGACCCCACCCGTTCGCTTCTTGCGCTGCACAATCCGAACAGCGCTTGCCGCCGATATACGCAAGCGTCGCGCTGCTTCGTGGCATGAAAGGCCTTCATCGACCAGCGCCACGACCCGCTCCCGAATGTCCAGCGACAGTGATTTGCCCATGACCCACCTCCAAATATGGTGAATCACAAAATCAACGCTGTGGGAATCCCATCGATTCAGGTTTTCGGGACGACGCTCTAGTGGCCATTGTCGGCGTGCATCAGGCAGAGAACTGCCGCAAAAATGGCTGGGCCCCATGAGGCAATGAATTGCGGGCACGAGGTGTCTGACTTCGCGCGATCTCGATGAACGGCTCGTTTCACGAGGGATTGTTTGCCTTGGGATTTGGGCGAAATTGTCAGTTTTTCGATTTCCGGGTAGGTGAGGCGGGCTTCCCCGCTCCTATGTTTCCGACAAACAAAACGCCGCCCCGAATTGCCGGAGCGGCGTATGGCTTTTCATTTGAGCGCCTTCTATGAGGCGGTTTCGTCGTCCTCGTCAGCGGCTTCTTCTGCAGCTTCGGCCGGGGTCTCGATGTCGTCGTCGACATCAAGTTCCTCGAGTTCGGCGGCGCCGATGTCGTCGAAGAGTTCGGCGATCTCAAGCTCTGCCTCAGCCTCTTCTTCGGCGGCCAGATCCTGGATCGACTTGCCCTGGGCCTGAAGCTCGGCCTCTTCAGCCGAACGGGCGACATTAAGGCTGATTTCGACCTCGACTTCGGGGTGGAGGACGACGGTCAGACCGTGAATGCCAAGTTCCTTGATCGGGCGAGAGAGTTGGATCTGCTTGCGATCGACCGAGAAGCCGGCCTCGGTGGCGGAATCGGCGGCGTCACGGGTAGTGACGGAGCCGTAAAGCGCACCTGCGTCCGAGGCGGAGCGAATCACGATGAAGGTTTCGCCTGCGAGCTTCTCTGCCAGAGCTTCCGCATCTTTCTTGGTTTCGAGGTTGCGCGCCTCGAGTTGTGCCTTCTGTGCCTCGAAAGCCGAGATGTTTTCCGGCGAAGCCCAGAGCGCTTTTTTCTGAGGCAGAAGATAGTTGCGGGCATAGCCGTCCTTGACGGTCACGACCTCGCCCATCTGGCCGAGCTTGGCGACTCGTTCGAGAAGAATGACGTCCATCGGAACCTCCTTACTTCACGGCGTAGGGCAGAAGGGCGAGGAAACGCGCGCGCTTGATAGCACGGGCGAGTTCACGCTGCTTCTTGGCTGAAACGGCGGTGATGCGCGACGGAACGATTTTGCCGCGCTCCGAGATGTAGCGCTGCAGGAGGCGAGTATCCTTGTAATCGATCTTCGGCGCGTTTTCGCCAGAGAACGGGCAAACCTTACGGCGACGGAAAAATGGTTTAGCAGCCATATCTTATCGATCCTTTTTAACGCCGTTCACGGCGACCGTCACGGTCGTCACGCTTCTGCATCTGGATCGACGGGCCATCTTCGTGGTTATCGACCTTGATGGTGAGAACGCGCATCACGTCATCGTGGAGACGCATCAGACGTTCCATCTCCTGCACGGCAGGCGCAGGGGCGTCAGTGCGCATGAAGGCGTAATGACCTTTGCGGTTCTTGTTGATCTTGTAGGCCATCGTCTTGACCCCCCAGTATTCCTGGTGGTCGACCTTTCCGCCGTTGTCGGTCAGCACGGCGCTGAAATGTTCGATGAGCCCTTCGGCCTGCGCGTTGGACAGATCCTGACGCGCGATAAAGACATGCTCGTAGAGCGGCATGGCTTCTCCAGTATTGTTCGAGCGCACTTCAAAGCCCGGGTTTCAGGTCGCCGCGGCCGGGACACGAGAGGCTGCGCTGGTGCATGATGTTTGCGGCAACCGAGCGCTTATACACAGCTTTCCAAGTGATGCAAGGCGTCGGTCTAGCTGTCGCGAAACGGACCGCCTTAGGCCGCATTCTGACCAACTTCATTGTCAAAAGTCAGTCGCAGAGGGTTCCCGTCCAACGTGGCGGGATTCGTTAGCGGGTGAATTCGATGGCGATGGCACAGACTGCGCAGACCGGGCCGATGGTGACGGAAACCTACTGGGGTTACACCATCCGCGATCCAGAAGATCGCTTCGACAGTGAAACGCTTGTCGAGATCATGTTGCGGTTCCTGGGCCTGATCCTTGTGATGTCGGCTTATGGCCAGTGGCTTCTGCCGGCATCGATCTTCCCGGGCGACGCCTTCCTGACGAAGGCCTGCCTTGCCTTCGTATTCGGCGCGGGCGGGGTTGCGATCTATTACTACGGCAGCCGTGGTCTTCAGACCGAGGTGCATATCGATCTTGCACGGCGGGAGCTGCGCTTGTCGCGCCGTAACTGCCGGGGGCAAAGTCGTCTTAAGCATGTGGTGCCGATGGCAAAAGTCGAAAGCGCATATCTCAAGAGGGATGAGGGAGTGCCGGGGAAGGCGCACCTTTTCTTGCGTTTCGCAGGCCGTCGTCAGCCGGTGGAGGTGGCGAACGGGCGGGAGACGGATCTGACGGTACTCCTTCGCAGGCTTTCCGTCGACTTGCGCCCGATGCATGAGCGGGTTGACCACAAGCTGGCGAAATCCGCGCTTTTTCAGTCGAGCCGCCTGGCCTGAGCGCCTCATCCTGATCTGATTTTCACGAACTGAGCCCCTCTGCGGGGATATCTGCACGGCTTGCCGCTCTGCCTTGGAGGCGGTAGAGCAAAAGAAAGACCGCAAATACAAAACAAGGGGGAGGGGCAGTCGATGCGTGCATTCGTATTTCCCGGGCAGGGCGCACAGGCCGTCGGCATGGGCCATGATCTGGCCGGGGCCTATCCCGAGGCCAAGGCTGTGTTCGACGAGGTCGACGAGGCGCTTGGCGAAAAGCTTTCCTCTCTCATCTGGGACGGCGATATCGAAACCCTAACCCTGACCGAGAACGCCCAGCCCGCCCTTATGGCGACTTCTATGGCGGTTCTGAGGGCGCTCGAAAGCGAGGGCGTCGGAATCGGGACTGCTGCGTTCGTCGCAGGGCACTCACTTGGCGAGTATTCCGCGCTTTGCGCCGCTGGTGCGCTGACCCTCAGCGACACCGCGCGACTGCTAAGAGCAAGAGGCAAGGCAATGCAGGCGGCGGTCCCGGTGGGGGATGGTGCGATGGCCGCGGTCCTCGGGCTCGATCTCAACGCCGTTCAGGCGCTGGTGGAGGCCAATGCGCAGGGCGATTGCCTGGCCGCGGCGAACGATAATGATCCGGCGCAGGTTGTTATTTCCGGCACCCGGGAAGCTGTGTCGCGCGCTGTGGAGAATGCGAAGGCGGCCGGCGCGAAGCGGGCGCTTCTTCTTCCGGTGAGCGCACCGTTCCATTGCGCAATGATGGCTCCAGCCGCGACAGAGATGGCTGAAGTCATCCGCGGCGTGGAGATAAAGGAGCCGGTTGTGCCGGTCGTCTCGAACGTGCGCGCATGCGGCGTGACGGATCCATCGATCATCCGTGACCTGCTTATAGAGCAGATCACCGGTTCGGTCCGCTGGCGCGAAAGCGTTATCTGGATGGCCGGCGAGGGGGTTGGCGAGTTCTGGGAGATCGGGGCCGGCAAGGCGCTATCAGGCATGGTTCGCAGGATAGTGAAGGACGCGGACGTGCGGGTGGTCGAGACTGCCGATGACATCCGCGCGGCTGTGGAGGCCTGATCGCCGCATTGGGTGACGGAAACACGAGAAAAAACGAGAGGAACATGCATGTTCGATCTGACGGGGAAGGCGGCGCTCGTCACCGGAGCATCCGGGGGTCTTGGTGCGGAGATTGCCAGAACGCTTCACGGCGCCGGGGCGACTGTCGGGCTGTCGGGGACGCGCGAGCAGCCGCTTGAGGCTCTGGCGGCCGAGCTTGGAGAGCGGGCCCATGTTCTTCCGTGCAACCTGAGTGACGCGGAGGCGGTCGACGCGCTGCCGAAGGCTGCCGCCGAGGCGATGGGATTGGTCGATATACTTGTCAACAACGCCGGGATCACGCGGGATCAGATTTTCATGCGGATGTCCGACGAGGAGTGGCAGAGCGTGCTCGACGTCAACCTGACTGCGTCGATGAAGCTGATGAAGGGCGTGATCCGGGGAATGATGAAGGCGCGTTGGGGGCGGATCGTGAACATCTCTTCCGTGGTCGGAGCGACCGGGAATCCCGGTCAGGCCAACTACGCGGCCTCAAAGGCAGGGATGGTTGGCATGTCGAAGGCTGTGGCCTACGAGGTAGCAAGCCGGGGGATTACCGTGAACTGTGTGGCACCCGGTTTCATCACGACGGCTATGACCGACAAGCTAACTGATGACCAGAAAGCTCAGATTCTGACGCAGGTACCGGCGGGTCGCATGGGGGAGCCTGTTGAAATCGCAGCGGCGGTTCTTTATCTGGCGAGCGCTGAGGCAGCGTATGTCACTGGCACCACGCTGCATGTAAATGGTGGGATGGCGATGCTGTAGCGTATCGCCTAGTCAGAAGGCGAATACATTTGCCTTCGATGGCGTCTGTGTTATAGGCGCCTCAGATTCCGGGCGGGGGGAGACTTTGCCCGACCTCATGCGGCAGATTTTATGCCGCTAAATCAGGGGCCTCGAGCCCGAACATCAAGCGGGCATGGCCCCGGGGAACTGTGAGGACATATATATGAGCGACATCGAAGATCGCGTGAAGAAAATCGTCGTCGAGCATCTGGGTGTGGAAGAAGACAAGGTGACCGAGAATGCCTCGTTCATCGACGACCTGGGTGCGGACAGCCTTGATACGGTCGAACTCGTCATGGCGTTCGAGGAGGAATTCGGGATCGAGATTCCGGATGACGCGGCTGAGACGATCCAGACCTTCGGCGATGCGGTGAAGTTCATCAAAGAAGCGTCCTGACCCGAGCAGTCCGGATTTCAGAGTTTGGGGCAGCGCCCGTTATGCGGGCGCTGTTTTCGTTTCCGGTGCGGTCACGATACTCTTGTGCCGGCGGAGCAGGTCGCGAAGGGCTTGACGGCTCAGAGCGGGTCGGAATTCGACCCCATAGTAGAACTCGTTGGACCACCGCACTATCGCGGTCTGTTTGAGACCATTGTGAGCAAGTGTCAGGCGCGTACCGCGGCTGATCTCTCCCCCTCCCGAAAGCTTCATTCCTGAACGGCTGATATCTAGGGCGCTAGCTGTCCAGCGCTCTCCACCGCCTTCTCGCTGGATCATAACGGTGGCGACGTAGTGATGGCGTGGCGAGCGGCGCGGTTCAAACCGGCGATAGAGCATGTAGGCCAGGCCGGACAGTGCAGCCGCGCCCAGGATTGACCCGAGAAAAATCATCAGTGACCTCATGGCATAGGGAGATTTGCCCGAACTTTCGCCACGCCAGTATGGAGCCGAAGGGCGATTATCCATCCTGTCGGCGACTTCGGGCGATTCAGGGCGCCTAGGCAAGCACCCGGATTGGTCGATAGCGGCACCGAGTTCGGCAAGTGCACGGGAGAGGTCGCGGTCGGCAGCTTGCTTGCCGCCGGATGTGACGCTGGCTGCATCGAGCGCGGAGGTCAGCCGAGAGAGGGCAGGGCGGAAGCGTGGCGCGACATCGCCCTCAGGCGGAAGTTCGTAGGTCAGCACGGCGCGGAGGAGGGTGCGGGACACATCCCCGTCCCCCGCATCAGCGATCCCTGCGACAAGGCTGCCCACGCGATCAAGCTGTGTCGATCCCGCACAGGAAGCGGACGCCCCCGATGCCGCGAGGTAGGCGAGACCGGTGGCGACGAGCCGCAGGAAATGATAGGCTGGTTCACGCGCCATAACGCCAAGACAATGCCGCGTTTGCGTTTCTGAACGGTTACGATCCGCGAACGTCCCTTTTCCGTCGCGCAGCAAAGTTCCGGCGTCGTTTCCGGCCCTGCAGTCCGTACCCAACGCGATAAGTGTACCGCCGTTCGCCCCATGGAAGGACCCTGAAATGATCCTGTATCCGACTATCGAATTTCTTAACGGAAAACCGGTCAGCCTGCGCCGTGGCCGGATCGAAGAACCCCAGCAGTGGGAGGTCGATCCCGTGGAGACAGCGATGTCCTTTGCCGAGGCCGGCGCGGAATGGATGCACGTCACGGATTTCGACGCGATGTTCGGGGATGACAATAACGTCGAACTGATCGGCACCATTATCCGCAAGGCAGGAATTCCCGTTCAGGTGTCGGGCGGTTTCCGCACGGAAGAGCGGATCAGGCGCTATCTCGATCTAGGCGCAGGCCGGATTGTTATGGGAACCGTTGCTACGCGTTATCCCGGCTGGGTGCGAAGCATGACGAAATATTTTCCGGATCAGATCGTGCTTTCGGTTGATGTCTGGAAGGGCCAGATCATGGTCGACGCCTGGCGGGAGGCTTGCGCGATCGAACCGTCCGCGTTGATCGAGGAATTCGCAGAGGTCCCCCTGGCGGCCATCAAGATCACCGATATCGACAATGATATCGACGCCACTGAAGCCAGCCTTGGCGTCATATCGGGGCTTGCCGTGCACGCGAATGCGCCTGTGATTGCCTCGGGCCTCGTGCATACGGTCGACGACATCGCCCGTTTGAAATACGTGCCCAACATTGCCGGTGCGCTAGTTGGCCGGGCATTGGTGAATGGGACGCTCGATCTGGCCGAAGCGCTTGCCATCGCCCAGGGACCGCGCGAGCGAACCGCCGAGTTCATCTAAGCGCACCGCCGCGCAGGAGGCGAGGAGCGCAATTGCGCGCGCCCGCGCCCCCGTGTATCAGACAAGCGACTTGAACTTGTCGAAAAAACAAGGGGGCAGCATGCGTCGAGTGGTCGTCACCGGGCTTGGAATGGTCACGCCTTTGGGCTCTGGCGTGGATCCGACATGGCGGAGGCTGCTTGCGGGCGAGTCGGGGGCCGGCACGATTGCGCGGTTTGATGCGGGCCATCTTGCGACGACCTATGCATGCGAGATACCCCGCGGTGACGGGTCGGACGGAACCTTCAATCCGGATGACTGGATGGAGCCCAAAGAGGCCCGCAAGGTCGATGAGTTCATCCTGTATGCAATGGCAGCGGCCGATCAGGCCGTGACCGATGCCGGATGGACTCCCGAGGATGAGGAAGCCCGGCTGAGAACAGGTGTCATGATCGGTTCGGGCATCGGGGGTCTTTCGTCGATCGCGGACACGGCGATCCTTCTTAAGGAACGGGGGCCGCGACGCGTTTCTCCCTTCTTCATTCCCTCCGCCCTGATCAATCTCGCCTCCGGCCAGGTGTCGATCCGCTACGGGTTCAAGGGGCCCAACCATTCTGTGGTGACGGCGTGTTCGACCGGCGCGCATGCGATCGGTGACGCCGCGCGGCTGATCAAGTGGGGCGACGCTGATGTGATGATCGCAGGTGGTGCCGAGAGCCCTATTTGCGAGATCGGGATTGCGGGCTTCAACGCTTGCAAGGCCCTGTCGACCAAACGCGGCAACGAACCGGAGCGCGCCAGCCGACCCTATGACGCTGATCGGGACGGGTTCGTCATGGGTGAGGGCGCAGGCGTCGTCGTTCTGGAAGAGTTGGAGCACGCGCGCGCTCGGGGTGCAAAGATTTATGCCGAAGTACTGGGCTACGGCCTGTCTGGCGACGCCTATCACATCACTGCGCCCTCGGAGGACGGGGAGGGGGGCGAAAGGTCGATGCGCGCTGCGCTGAAAAGCGCGGGGCTGGAGCCGGCGGAGATCGACTATATCAATGCCCACGGCACCTCGACCATGGCCGATACGATCGAACTGGGCGCTGTCGAACGGTTAATGGGCGATGCGGCCTCGAAGGCGACCATGACGTCGACGAAATCGTCGATCGGACATCTTCTCGGGGCGGCAGGCGCGGTCGAGGCGATCTTTTCGATCCTCGCGATCCGTGATCAGGTGGCGCCCCCCACCATCAATCTCGATAACCCTGCAGTGGAGCCAAAACTCGACCTTGCGCCGAATGCGAAGCGGGAACGCGAAATCAACGTGGCTTTGTCGAACTCTTTCGGCTTCGGTGGCACGAACGCCTCTCTCGTTCTTGGTAGGGTTTCCGACTGATGTGGAAGCATTTTGTCGCCAACGTCCTGACGGTTCTCATCGTGGGATTGATCGCCCTTGGCGGTTTCATTGCCTGGGCGCAGCGGCAATACGTGGCCGAAGGACCTTTGGATGCCGCGATTTGCGTTCAGGTCGAGCCCGGCACGACGATGCGGCGGGTTTCGGCAAACCTGGAGGAACAGGGCGCAATCAGCAATGGGTCGATCTTCCGGGTCGGCACTGACTACACCGGGAAAGCGAGCGAACTTAAGGCTGGATCGTTCCTAGTGCCGCCCCGCTCTTCTATGGCGGACATCGTGGACATCCTGACGCGAGGAGGACGGTCCACCTGCGGTACCGAGGTTGTCTATCGGATCGGGGTGAACTCTGAACTCGTGCAGGTGCGTGAGCTTGATCCGTCGACCAACCGTTTCGCAATCATCGCGGAGTTCGATCCTGCGCCAGAGGAAGGCGCGGAGGAGCCCGAAGCCGAGGCTCTTGCAACATACGAAGAGATTCGGGAGGCGGCGGATACCCGCTACCGTGTGGCTCTTGCCGAGGGGGTCACGAGTTGGCAGGTCGTCGAAGCGCTGAAATCGGCTGATTTTCTGACGGGCACAGTCGAAGATCTTCCTGCGGAAGGAACCCTCGCACCTGACAGTTATGAGGTTACGGCTGGTTCGGATATCGCGTCGCTTCTGGCCGCGATGGCGGAGCGTCAGGCTGAACGCCTTGACGCAGCGTGGCAGAACCGGGCTAGCGATTTGCCGATATCCACGCCCGAAGAGGCCCTGATCCTCGCGTCGATCATCGAGAAGGAAACCGGGCAGCCAGAGGAACGAGGGCAGGTTGCAAGCGTCTTCGTAAATCGGCTGCGTCGTGGCATGCGTCTTCAGACCGACCCGACGGTCATCTACGGGGTGACAGACGGGCGCGGCGTTTTGGGTCGCGGGATCCGGCAAAGCGAACTGGACCGCGAGACGCCCTGGAACACGTACCTGATCGACGGGCTTCCGATCACACCGATTGCGAACCCCGGGTTGGCAAGTATCGAAGCCGCACTGAATCCGGACGAAACGCCCTATATCTTCTTCGTGGCCGATGGAAGCGGAGGCCACGCGTTCGCAGAGACACTCGCCGAGCACAACGAGAACGTCGCCCGGTGGCGTGAGATCGAAGCGGAGCGGCAGGAGAACTGAGGTCTGGCCGAGAAGGCGGAAACCAAGGCGATCGGAATGCGTTGAATACCCCCAGCGCACGCCCCCACGATATCCCGGTAACCACCGTCCTGTAGGACAGGTTGTCACATGAGTGTCAATCTGGCGAGACGGTTTCGGGCCACGACATCCCCCTTTTCCGCAGGTCATAGGTTGGCCTCGCCGACCGGAAGGGGCGGTGTTCGATGCGAACCGACGACGTTGAGACGAGTCTGACGCGAACGCCCCTTCAGATCTTGTGGGAGGCGGAGAGGAATTTCTTCGACGCTCTCCGCATATTTGACGACCTGATCAACAAGATCCGCGCCGGCAAACCGGTGTCGCGGAAGGAAACGGAGAAGGCAGTGCGGGCCTTTCACGGGGCCGTAGTGGCTTTCTTCGTTCTGCGGAGGGCGATGGATGAGCAAGCAGAGCGGGAAGACCGCCCACCCAAATTCCACGGGCTCGACCTCGAAGAGGCCAGAGACCGTGTCAACCGCCTCCTTGATCGCTTGCGGGTCTCCGGGTCTTCGGAAGAGGTTTCTTGACGAGCTTGATCCGGCGACGCTGACGGCGTTGCCCTATCTATTTGAGTTTTGGGCACTTTCGCATCAGATCCCTCCCGAGGGGCACTGGAAAACCTGGCTCGTGCTCGGTGGGCGCGGGGCAGGGAAAACCCGCGCGGGGGCCGAATGGGTGCGATCAGAGCTCGAGGGACCCACACCAACTGCGCCCGGACGTTCGCAGCGGATGGCGCTGGTCGCGGAAACCCTCGATCAGGCCCGTGATGTCATGGTGTACGGCGAAAGTGGCATTATCGCCTGTTCTCCGCCGGATCGGCGACCGGAATGGGAGGCCGGGCGTCGGCGTCTGATCTGGCCGAACGGAGCCACGGCGCAGATCTTTTCAGCCCATGAACCCGAAAGCCTGCGCGGGCCACAGTTTGACGCGGCATGGTGCGATGAAATTGGTTGCCCCGCAGTCGATAAGGGCACGAACGCGCCCAACCTCTTCATCGATCCGAAGTCTTCCGAAAGTGGGCTGCCGCCCTATTCCAGCGGACGGCGGGACGATTTCATTCAGCGTCAGGCCTTGACCGCGATCCTCGCCCATTTCGCCGATCCGGCGAAGAACCCCGTCTCACCGGTCTATGGCGGGCCAATGCTTGATCTCGACCATGCCTTCGTCTGGGCCTGGGATGCCCGGCCCTTTCCGTTCTTTCCCAGTCGGCTGGAGGTCTGGAGCGATGGGGAGAACTACCAGCGCGGCCACTGGCTGAATGGCCGGATCAGCGCGCGGTCTCTGTCCGAAGTCGTGCGCGACGTCTGTGGATGGGCAGGCGTCACAGAGATCGACGTCGCGAGGCTCTATGGCGTCGTACGCGGATTCCGGCCCGAGCCAGGCGCGACGCCACGGGCCGTGCTGCAGGCGCTCATGCTCGCTCACGGCTTCGACGCTGTGGATCGGGACGGCGTGCTGGCCTTTCGGATGCGAAGTGGCCGGCGCGAAGGGCAGGTGGATCGCAACGCGCTCGCCGTAACGCCTGAACTCACGGGCGGGATCGAGCGGGTACGCGCACCCGGTGCCGAAGTCGTGGGGCGCGTGCGCGTCAACGGGATCGAGGCAGAGGGCGATTATCAGATCCGCGCGAGCGACGCGGTCTTTCCAGACGAGACGTCGGAAACCGTCACCGAAACCGACCTGCCGATGCTTCTGACCGCCGCCGAACGCCGGGGCATCGCCGAGCGCTGGCTGGCCGAGGCAAGGATCGCTCGCGACACCTTGCGCTTTGCGCTGCCGCCGTCGCGTCGTGATGTCGGCGCGGGCGATGTGGTTGAGGTGGACACCGGGGGCACGACAGGCCTCTACCGGATCGACCGGCTGGAACAGGCGGAAGCGCGGGTGGCCGAAGGCCAGAGGGTGGAGCCGGGCGCCTACGTCCCGTCGCCGGACGTCCCGGCAGATGCGGCGGGGCAGGCCGGTTTCATCGTGCCGGTACCGGTGGAGCCGGTCTTCCTGGACCTGCCGCTTCTTCGTGGCGACGAGGTGCCTCACGCCCCACATCTCGCGGTTTCCGCCGCCCCCTGGCCGGGGCCGGTTGCCGCCTACAAATCGGCGTCACAGAACGGCTTTGTCCTTGCCGGCGTGATCGAGGGCGCGGCGGTGATAGGAGAGACCCTGAACGACATGGTCTCGGCCAATCCGGGAGTGTTCGACCGCGGCTCGCCGCTGAGAGTGAAACTCTGGTCCGGGGCGCTTGCCTCGGTTGCCGAGGCGGCGCTCTTGAACGGCGCCAACGCGGCGGCGATCGGAAATGGTGCGGATGATCTCTGGGAAGTGTTCCAGTTCGCCGAAGCGACACTCGTCGATACCGACACCTACGATCTGTCTCTGCGCCTCCGCGGTCAGGCTGGAACCGATGCGGTCACGCCCGCCACATGGCCCGCCGGAAGCCGGTTTGTTCTTCTGACAAAGGCGTTGCGTCAGCTTGATCTCGATACGTCGGAGCGTCAGCTTGCCCGTACCTGGCGCGTCGGGCCGGCAAGCCGCCCGGTGGATGATCCGGTCTACGAGGAAACGAGCCGCGCCTTCGACGGCGTGGGGCTTCGACCCTATGCGCCGGTCCATCTCTCCGCACGCCCCGACGGGACCGGCGGACATGTAATCGGCTGGATCCGCCGCACCCGCATCGACGGCGACAGCTGGGCGGGGATGGATGTGCCCCTTGGCGAGGAGACGGAGGCCTATCTTCTTCGCATCTCGGCAGCCGGGACGACCCTGCGTGAGGAAACACTGCAATCCCCGGGCTGGATCTATACCGCCGCTTACAAGACCGCTGACGCCGCGCCACCCGTCTTCGATGTCGAGGTGGCGCAACTCTCCGCCCGGTTCGGTCCGGGCCCCTTCAGGAGACTGACGATCCATGACTGAGACCCCGATGCTTGGCCTGCCGCTGGTCCAACCCAGCCAGGCGCAGAAACATGTCACCGTGAACGAGGCACTCGCGCGGATCGATGCGCTGGGTCAGCTCGTGATCGCCTCGCGCGCCACGTCCACCCCGCCCTCAGCCCCGGAAGAGGGGACGGTTCACGCCGTGCCCGCCGGTGCCGTCAACGCCTGGGCGGGGCAGGAGGGGCAGCTTGCGCTTTTCCTGAATGGCGGCTGGGCCTTCATTGCGGCCCGGGCAGGCTGGCAGGGCTGGATCGCCGACGAGGGGACGCCTGCTCTATTCGACGGGTCGGTTTGGGTCGCTGGCACGGGCGCGGCTTCCCCGAACGGCGCGGCCAGCACGCTCCGGGTCATCGAGGCCGATCACACGGTTGGCGCAGGCGCAATCTCCGACACAGGGGCCTTGATCCCCGCGCAAAGCCTCGTCATCGGCATCACGGGCCGCGTTCTCACCACCATAACCGGAACCGCGACATCCTGGCGGCTCGGCATCGGCGGCGTTTCGGATGACAGGTATGGCAGCGGCCTCGGGCTTTCGGCGGGCTCCTGGGCACGGGGGCTCACGTCCTCGCCTCTCGCCTACTACAGCGATACGGCCCTCACCCTGACCGGCGAAGGCGGGGCGTTCGACGGTGCGGGCGGTATCGTCCGGCTTGCGGTCCACGTCATCGAACTCGCATTGCCGCGCGCGTGATCAAGGTGCAGGCGGTTCTGATCGACGATGCTCTGAACGCGGCCGCGGCGATCGCGGGGCATGCGCCCGCGCGGCGCCGCTGGATCCTTCGCCGCATGCTGGCAGAGGCCGCGGCGGCAGATCGTCACCGCCGCGGTACCGGCCGGTGCCATCCAATCTGGGGTGACGGAAGTCTGATGACGGCGGCCCGGCGCCGCAAACAGCGCGTCGGCCGGTCGCTCGCCGACCCGGCCTTCCGAGCCGCGCTCATCGACGTCATAGAAGGTGTCGGCACAACCTATCCCGACGCGCAGGAGACGCACATCGGATGCGTCGGATCGGCATCCAGCCGCCCGGGCGCGATCTCGTCCCCGCAATCGGTGCAATAACCGAACTCCCCCTCGTCCATACGCAGAAGCGCTGCCATGATCCGCTGCCGAAGCGCCATGCGCCGCCGGGCGTTCGCCTGCGCCATCGCCTGACGCTGCATCGCGTCCATCCGGCTCAGCCGCCCCACCGATTGCTGATCCAGCGTTACGGTCGCCTGATCCTCTGCCCCGGCGGCATCTTCGGCCTCGAGTGTTTCAAGAAGCGCCTCTAATCGCGCGCGATACGTGGCGATGATGTCGTCGTCGATCACTTTTTCCGGCTCGCTGGGTTACAAATTGGCGAACGGGCACCAACTGGTGTAGAAGGCGGCCTGACCGAAGGAGACTACCATGGCCCAAACCCGTCGCAAGCTGAGCGAACTCGACCCGATCTGGACGCGTATCCGGGAAGAAGGCGAAGAGGCCGTGGCCAAGGAACCGCTCTTGGGCGGCCTGATTCATTCCTCGATCCTGCACCACCCCTCGCTCGAGCGGGCGCTGAGCTACCGGATGTCGCTGAAACTCGCTTCGGGTGAGATGTCCGAGCAGATCCTGCGCGAAATCGCCGACGAGGCAATGTCCTCCGATCCCTCCATCGGCCAGGCGGCGCGCGCCGATATCGTTGCGGTGTTCGATCGCGACCCGGCTTGCCACCGGATGATCCAGCCGCTTCTCTACTTCAAGGGCTTCCAGGCGATGATCGCCTATCGAATTGCCCACTGGCTGTGGAATCAGGGCCGGGTCGACATGGCCTACTTCCTCCAGATGCGCACGTCCGAGGTGTTCGGCATCGACATTCACCCTGCCGCCCGGATCGGTCAGGGGATCATGATCGACCATGCCCATTCCATCGTGATCGGCGAGACGGCGGTGGTGGGTGATAACGTCTCAATGCTTCATTCGGTGACGCTTGGCGGTACCGGCAAGGAAGAGGAAGACCGTCACCCGAAGATAGGCGACGGTGTTCTGATCGGCGCGGGCGCAAAGGTTCTCGGCAATATAAGAGTGGGCGATTGCTCCCGTATCGCGGCGGGCTCCGTCGTGCTCGAGGAAGTGCCACCCAAGATGACCGTCGCCGGGGTTCCCGCCAAGATCGTGGGCGAGGCGGGCTGCGCCCAGCCGTCGCGTACGATGGATCAGCTGATCAAGAAAAGCTGCGGCTGAGTACGCAAAAAACTACATTTACATTGCCCTTGAAACCCTCGCGGCATCGCGGGGCGCGCCCGCGCGTGCTATGCTGCCCACATAAACAGAGGGACACCAACTATGAGCATTCGACAGACATCGGGACGTGGCCGGCTTTTTGACTCCGTCCTGGATACGGTGGGCGACACACCTTGCATCCGGATCAACC
This sequence comes from Ovoidimarina sediminis, assembly GCF_032586175.1. Taxonomy (NCBI): domain Bacteria; kingdom Pseudomonadati; phylum Pseudomonadota; class Alphaproteobacteria; order Rhodobacterales; family Roseobacteraceae; genus Ovoidimarina; species Ovoidimarina sediminis. The sequence goes on along the minus strand of NZ_JAWHTE010000022.1, from coordinate 65,368 downwards.
GCATCGCGCCCGATCACGTCACGGTCTACGTGAAGGCCGAGGCCTTTAACCCGGCAGCGTCCGTGAAGGATCGCCTTGCGCTCAACATCATCGAGGCAGCGGAACGCGACGGTCGCTTGAAACCGGGCCAGACCGTTGTCGAGGCCACAAGCGGTAATACCGGGATCGGCCTCGCCATGGTCTGTGCCGCCAAGGGGTATCCGCTCGTCGTGACGATGGCCGACAGTTTTTCGATCGAGCGGCGGCGCCTCATGCGCTTTCTTGGTGCGAAGGTTGTGCTGACGCCCCGCGCGCAAAAGGGCTTCGGCATGTATACCAAGGCCAAGGAACTTGCCGAAAAGAACGGCTGGTTTCTCGCCCGCCAGTTCGAAACGAAGGACAATGCCGATATTCACGAGGCCACGACGGCGCGCGAGATCGTCGGTGATTTCGCGGGACAGAAACTCGATTACTGGGTGACGGGCTATGGCACTGGCGGAACCCTCGCGGGTGCCTCCCGACTGCTCCGAAAAGAGATGCCGGATCTCAAGATCATCTGTACGGAACCGGCAAATGCCGCGATCGTAAGCTCCGGCAAGCCCCAGCCGCGCGACGGAATCGAGCCGTCCGGCAGCCACCCGGATTGGGAACCGCATCCGATCCAGGGCTGGACGCCGGATTTCATTCCGTTCGTCCTGCAGGAAGCGATCGACAACAACTACTTCGACGAGATGCTTCCGATCCCGGGGCCCGAGGGCATCGCCTGGTCGAAACGGCTTGCCGCCGAAGAGGGGATATTCACCGGGATTTCCGGCGGGTCGACCTTTGCCGTGGCGATGAAGGTGGCCGAAACCGCGCCCGCGGGCTCGACCATGCTCGTCATGCTGCCCGACACCGGCGAGCGCTACATGTCCACACCGCTCTTTGAGGACATCCCGGAGGATATGTCCGACGAGGAATTGGAGATTTCGCGCTCGACGCCCTCCGCGCAGATGGCGGCGGAGTAGGCGCTACACGCATCCGAGGCAGGGGGGGGCTGCTGCCCCCCCGCATGTATTCTCGCCAAAATGAAGAGCACGCGCACCTCATGAACTTGCCTTGGAAAGAAATGTCTCCTATCTTTTCCAGTGAAAGGATAGTGCGATGGTCTTGCCTTCCAGGGCTCTCGATGACAGGCCCGATCCCGGCGCCGTTCTGACCCGCGCGGCGCTCCGGGCCGCTGCGCTTTTGGGGCTGACCGCACGGGAGCTTGCGGGGGTGCTCGGGCTTTCGGAACCCACCGTCTCCCGCATGAAATCCGGGGGCTACTGCCTTGACGAGGCATCAAAATCCTTTGAACTCGCGGCACTTTTCGTGCGCCTTTTCCGATCTCTCGATGCCATCACCGGTGATGCGGCAACCGCGCGGGCCTGGATCCGGGCGGAAAACACCGCCCTCGGCGGCAAGCCGGTGGACAAGATCGCAACGATCGCAGGGTTGACCGATGTCGTCGCCTATCTGGACGCCCGCCGCGCTCCGCTCTGAATGCGCGGCCGTTCGGGGTCGCGCCTGGCGGCTGGTCGAGGTGCAGCACACGATATCGACGATGAAACTCGTCGATGGTGCGGCCGAGCAAACGGTACTCGAGGATATTCTGGAAGCGACGAAACCGTCCGTGCCGCCGGAATGCGCTGGGCTCCACTACCTTCTCGCCACGCCCTTCCGTTATGGAAGCTATCCGTACGGCTCGCGCTTTCGCCGGGCGGGCCTTACACCGGGGGTCTGGTACGGGGCTGAACGCGTCGCCACTGCACTCGCCGAAATGGTATTCTACCGGTTTCTCTTCTACGCCGAGGCGCCCGATGTGCCTTGGCCGGTTGCACCATCCGAGTACACCGCGCTCGCTGCGGAGGTAGAGGGCGAGGCGGTCGACCTCACGCGCCCCCCTCTGTCGGAGGATGCCGCGACCTGGACAGATCCTGTTCGATACGACGCCTGTCAGGCGCTTGCGGATTCGGCACGTGAGGCCGGGGCAGGGCTCATCCGCTACACCTCGGTGCGTGATCCCGGGGGCGGGGCCAACCTCGCCGTCCTGACCTGCCGCGCCTTCTCGCGCCCCGCGCCGGTCAGCCGCCAGACCTGGCGCATTCGGCTCGGGGCCTTCGGGGCCTTTGCAATTTCAGACAGCACGCCGCGACGCCACGATTTCGCCCGCGACGCCGTCGAGGACCCGCGCCTTGACGGGATGGTCTGGGCGCGGGGCTAGGCCCGCGCCGCGACGTCAGGCCAGCATCGCCACCGGGTTTTCCAGGCCGGTCTTGATCGCGTCCAGGAACTGAGCGCCAAGCGCACCGTCGATCACCCGGTGATCGACCGACAGCGTCACGCTCATCACCGTTGCCACGGCCAATTCGCCATCCGCGCCCACAACCGGCTTCTTCACACCTGCACCGACCGCAAGGATCGAGCCATGCGGCGGGTTGATGACCGCATCGAAGTTGTCGATGCCGAACATGCCCAGGTTCGAGATCGCGAAGCTGCCACCTTGGTATTCGTGTGGCGCAAGCTTGCGGTCGCGGGCGCGCGCAGCCAGATCCTTCATCTCCGCAGAAAGCGCCGAGAGCGATTTCGTATGCGCGTCCTTCAGAACGGGCGTGAACAGCCCACCTTCGATGGCCACTGCCACGGCCACATCCGACGGTTTCAGCTTCAGGATCCTGTCTCCCGCCCAGACAGCATTGGCATCCGGGACCTGCTGCAGCGCGATGGCGCAGGCCTTGATTATGAAATCGTTGACCGAAAGCTTCACACCACGGGATTCAAGCTGCTTGTTCAGTTCTCCCCGGAACTTCAGAAGCGCATCAAGCTGGATGTCGCGCCGCAGGTAGAAATGCGGGATCGTCTGCTTGGCCTCGCCAAGCCGCGCGGCGATCGTCTTGCGCATCCCGTCCAGCTTGACCTCTTCGAACTCCCGGTCTCCGAACATCGCCATGACGGCATCCGCGGCGGGGCCCGCCGGCGCGGCGGCAGGGCTGGGGGCAGGGGCGGCGGAGGCGCTGGCGGCTGGCGCGGCGGCCTTGCCCGGTTCGGCCTTCTCGACATCCGCTTTCACGATCCGGCCCTTGGGCCCCGATCCCTTGATCTGGGCGAGGTCAAGGCCCTTGTCCTTCGCGATACGCCGCGCAAGCGGCGAAGCGAAGATACGATCGCCCTTGTCGTCGGTGCCCGCGGCCGGCGCCGGCGTCGCATCGGTGTCGCCACGGCCATAGCCGCCCGCCGGAGCGGTCTGTTCCGACGCCTCCGCCGGGGCCGCATCGCTCGATGCCTCGGCCTTCTGAGCCGGAGAGGCTTCGCCGATATCGTCAGCGCTTTCACCATCGTCGAGCAGAACCGCGATGGGCGTGTTCACCTTCACGCCCTCGGTCCCCTCGGCCACGAGGATCTTGCCCACCGTGCCTTCGTCGACGGCCTCGAATTCCATCGTGGCCTTATCGGTCTCGATTTCGGCCAGAAGATCCCCGGACGAGACCGTGTCGCCCTCCTTCACAAGCCACTTTGCCAGCGTCCCTTCCTCCATCGTGGGCGACAGGGCGGGCATCAATACTTCGGTCGGCATGTCAGTGTTCCTCAACGAGCATGATCTGGTCGAAAGGGGCCCTGATCCGTGCCGGGCCCTGCGCCATGCGTGTGATGGTGCGTTCGATCTGGTCCTTGTTTGCGGCGATCCACGTATAGGCCGCCTCGTGCGAGGGTCGCGATCCCAGCGTCAGCCGTTCGGCGGCAAGGCGCTCTGGCACCAGTGCCGCCACAGGTGTGCCGTCAACGTCGACGACAACCCGGTAGCATTCGGTTGCAGGATCGCGGCCCTTGATCTCCATCGCGGGCGGTTACCTGTAGGTCACGGCTTTGCAGGCCTCGACAACTTCCGCCGTCGTCACCAGCGCCAGCTTTTCAAGGTTCGCCGCATAGGGCATCGGCACGTCCTTGCCGGTGCAGTTGATCACCGGCGCGTCAAGCCAGTCGAACGCCTCCTGCATCAGCACGGCCGAGATATGGTTCCCGATCGAACAGACCGGAAAGCCTTCTTCGACCGTCACGCAGCGGTTCGTCTTCTGCACCGACTTGATCACCGTGGCCGTATCCATGGGCCGCAGCGTCCGCAGGTCGATCACCTCGGCGCTGATCCCTTCCTCCGCAAGTTTGTCGGCGGCTTCGAGCGCATAGGTCATCCCGATCCCGAAGCTCACGATGGTCACGTCCGTGCCCTCGCGCCAGATCCGGGCCTTGCCGAAGGGCACAGTGTAATCGTCCAGCTTCGGCACCTCGAAGGACCGGCCGTAAAGGATCTCGTTTTCAAGGAAGATCACCGGGTTCGGGTCGCGGATCGCCGTTTTCAGAAGGCCCTTGGCGTCCGAGGCCGAATAGGGCTGCACAACCTTCAGGCCCGGAATGTGGGAATACCACGCCGCGTAATCCTGGCTGTGTTGGGCCGCCACGCGGGCCGCCGCACCGTTCGGGCCGCGGAACACGATCGGGCATCCCATCTGGCCGCCCGACATGTAAAGCGTCTTGGCGGCGGAGTTGATGATGTGGTCGACCGCCTGCATGGCGAAGTTGAATGTCATGAACTCGACGATGGGCCTCAGCCCGCCGAAGGCCGCACCGACGCCAATTCCGGCAAAGCCATGCTCGGTGATCGGCGTGTCGATCACACGCCGCGCGCTGAATTCCTCAAGAAGGCCCTGGCTGATCTTGTAGGCACCCTGATACTCGGCCACCTCCTCGCCCATCAGGAACACAGCCTCGTCGCGGCGCATCTCTTCGGCCATTGCGTCGCGCAGGGCCTCGCGCACCGTGGTCGATACCATCTCGGTGCCTTCGGGGATCTCGGGTTCGGCCACCTCGACACTCTCGACCGGCGATTTCGCCTGAGCGGGTGCGGGCGCCTCCGCCGGGGCTTCGTCTGCCGCGGGTGCTGCCGCGCCGCCAGCCGACGACGGCACCGCCGCGTCGGCATCCTCGCCCTCTTCGACAAGCACCGCGATTGGCGTGTTCACCTTCACGCCCTCGGTGCCCTCGCTGACGAGGATCTTGCCGACGATCCCTTCATCGACCGCCTCGAATTCCATCGTCGCCTTGTCGGTTTCGATCTCGGCCAGGATATCGCCGGACGAAACCGTGTCGCCTTCCTTTACAAGCCATTTGGCCAGCGTGCCCTCTTCCATGGTGGGGCTGAGGGCGGGCATCAGTACTTCGGTCGCCATTCACACAGCCTCCCCTTGCGGCAGCTCTTCGGCATAGATGTCGGTCCAAAGCTCCCCGACCGCGGGCTCGGGGCTTTCCTTCGAGAATTCCGCCGCTTCGTTCACGATATCCTTGATCTCCTTGTCGATGGCCTTGAGGTCATCTTCCGTCGCGTGCTTGCCGTCGAGCAGCATGGTGCGCACGTGTTCGATCGCGTCGCGCTTCTCGCGCATCTCCTGCACTTCCTCGCGGGTCCGGTATTTCGCCGGGTCCGACATGGAATGGCCGCGGTAGCGATAGGTGTTCACCTCGAGGATATAGGGGCCCTTGCCGGCGCGGCAGTGTGCGACGGCCTTCTCGCCGGCGGCCTTGACGGCCAGCACGTCCATCCCGTCCACGGCCTCGCCCGGGATGCCGTACGCGGCGCCACGCTCCCAGAGGCTCGGCGACTTGGTGGAGCGCTTCACGCTCGTGCCCATGGCATACTGGTTGTTCTCGATCACGAAGATCACCGGCAGGTCCCAAAGCTCGGCCATGTTGTAGGTCTCGTAAACCTGGCCCTGGTTTGCGGCGCCATCGCCGAAGTAGGTGAACGTGACCCGGTCGTTTCCGAGGTACTTGTCGGCGAAGGCAAGGCCCGCCCCGATCGGCACCTGAGCGCCCACGATGCCGTGGCCGCCGTAGAAATGCTTCTCGCGGCTGAACATGTGCATCGAGCCGCCCTTGCCCTTCGAATAGCCGCCCTCGCGGCCGGTAAGCTCGGCCATCACGCCCTTCGGATCCATCCCGCAGGCCAGCATGTGGCCGTGGTCGCGGTAGGAGGTGACGCGCTTGTCGCCTTCGTCCGCCGCGGCCTCGAGCCCGACGACGACGGCCTCCTGGCCGATATAGAGGTGACAGAACCCGCCGATCAGGCCCATGCCGTAAAGCTGGCCGGCTTTTTCCTCGAACCGGCGGATCAGAAGCATCTCCCGGTAGTATTCCAGAAGCTCTTCCTTCGACACGTTCGGTTTGGCGGTGGATTTTGCGGTGGATTTGCGCGTGGCCATGCTGTGGCGTCGCCTCCCTGGCAGCAGAAATAGTTTAGTGCTGAACTATCTCCTAACCGATCTGGCTCGCGGCTGCACTGTATAAATTGGACGCAGCGTCACAACAGGCGGAAATTCCGCTATGCGCGGGGCGCAACGCTGTCGCTGGGCGGGCTCAGCGCAGAACCATCTCGTCTGGCCGGATCAGCCCAAGGATGCTCCGCGCCTGCTGGTCAAGCAGTTCGAGATCCAGAAAGTCGTCCGACAGCCGCCGGGTCTTGTTTTCAAGGGCGCTCACTTCGGCCTCAAGCCGCATGCGCTCTGCCTCGAGCGCTGCACGCTCCGCCTCGATCTGAACCCGCTGGAAAAGCCCGTGATCGCCCTGGATGCTGGCAAAGGTGAAATACATCGCTGCCGCACACATAAGCGTCAGATACACGACATCGCTAATCGCGGTGCGGGAGGAGTTCATCGGGTTCAGCCTGCCTTCGGTGCCTCCGCTTCTTTGCCGAGCGGATGGTGCCGCGAATCATGGCACACTGGGCGTAGCCTGTGAATCCCCATTCTGACGCGAAAAGGGGAGTTTCTGCTGCGATCGGCGGGGCATTGCCGGGCCGCGGCCACCGGTGGAGGAAGGCGATGTCGGAAGACCTCTACAACCAACCCGATCTGATTGGCGATATCGATCTCTGGGCGAACGACCCGGTGTTGCGCACTCATGCAGTGGCGGCGGGCGCCGATGAGGGGCATCTCGCGCCACTCGGTCAATCCTGGGGTAGGGCGAAGATGCGCGCCCTTGGCCGCGCGGCGGAACGCCATCCGCCAGAGCCCGATCTCTTCGATCGGGGCGGGCGGCGTCGCGATGCCGTCGCGTTTCACCCGGCCTATCATGCGCTCATGTCGGAAGGGATTGGCGCGGGCTATGCCGCCCTGCCGTGGAACGGCGGACGCCACGCGACCCATGCCGCCATGGTCTACCTCATGAGTCAGGTTGAACCCGGCGTCTGCTGCCCTTTGACGATGACTTACGCGGCCGTGTCCGCCCTGAAAGTCGCCCCATTGCTCGATGCGATCTGGAAGCCAAAGCTTCTCTCCCGAAGCTACGATCCCGCGATTTGCCCCGTCACCCAGAAATCCGGCGCCACCATGGGCATGGCAATGACCGAACGCCAGGGCGGTTCCGACGTCCGCGCGAATGCCACGCGCGCTGTCCCGGCCGCGGACGGTTGGCTGCTCACGGGGCACAAGTGGTTCTGCTCGGCGCCCATGTCGGACGCCTTCCTCACCCTCGCGCAAACCGCCGAGGGGCTCACCTGTTTCCTCGTTCCACGCTGGCTCGACACCGGGCCCAACGCGATCCGCATCGACCGGCTGAAAGACAAGCTCGGCAACCGCGCGAACGCCTCGGCCGAGATCCGCTACGGCGGCGCGCTCGCCCACAGGGTGGGGGAGGAGGGTGCGGGCATCCGCACGATCATCGAGATGGTGCACCACACCCGTCTCGATACCGCAATCGCCCCCGCCGGGCTGATGCGCGCGGCCCTCTACGAGGCGCATCACTGGGTGACCCACCGCGCCGCCTTTCAGCGCCGCCTGATCGATCAGCCGCTGATGCGCCGCGTGCTGGCAGACATGGTGCTCGACTGGGAGGGCGCACTTGCGCTTGCCTTCCACGTCAGCCGCGCCTTCGACGATCCCGCACGCATGCCTTTCGCCCGGATCGGCGTGGCGCTCGCGAAATTCCTCAACAACAAGCTTTGCCCGCCGCTCGTGGCCGAGGCAATGGAAGTGCTTGGAGGCATGGGCTTCGTTGAGGATACGCCCCTGCCCATGCTCTACCGCGAGGCACCGCTGAACGGGATCTGGGAAGGATCGGGGAACGTGATCTGCCTCGACATCCTGCGCACCCTGCAGAAGGCGCCAGAGGCGGGCGCGGCACTGCAGGACGAATTCGATGCGGTCCGCGGAAGCAATGCCGAGTACGACGCGGCCCTCAAGGCGTTCCGCGCCAGTTGGGCGTCAGCACCAGCGGAGGCCGATGCCCGCCGCTTCGCCTCGGAAGCCGCCCGGCTTCTGACCGCATCGGTTCTGCTCAGGCAGGCGCCCGACGCGGTGGCTGAAGGATACTGCAGCACCCGTCTCTCAGGCGGTGCGGCAATTCCCTACGGCACGGCACGCGGGCTCGACGAAGCCCGCGTCCTCAAACGTCTCGGAAACGTCGGCTAGCGGCTCAGCCAGCGACAGAGGCGTCGCGGATCGACTGGATCGTCCCGTCCAGCATCGCGTCGAACTCCGCCTCGCTCTGATTGGCAGACAGGCCTTCCGTCAGAGCCCGGCTGAAGCTCGCGATCATGCCGGTGTTCTGGGCCAGAAGCGCGTTGGCCTCGTCGCGCGAATACCCGCCCGACAGCGCCACCACCTTCAGAACCTTCGGGTGGTCGACCAGCGGCTTGTACTGGTTCGCCTTCGTGGGCAGCGACAGCTTCAGCATGATCTCCTGACAGTCCGGCACAGTATCAAGCTGCTTCAGGATCTCGGTCAGCAGAAGGTCTTCCGCCTCCGCCTTGTCGGCAATGGTGATCGTCACCTCGGGCTCGATGATCGGCACAAGGCCCTTGGCGAGAATGCGGTGCCCCACCTCGAACTGCTGGGCCACGACCTTGGCCACGCCCTCGGGCTTCGCCGCCCCGATGACCGAGCGCATCTTGGTTCCGAACATCCCCTTCGACACGGCCCGGTCCAAAAGCGCGTCAAGCTCGGGCATGTCCTTCATCAGCTGCATGTCGTCCTCGGCCTCGGCAAGGCCCTGGTCGCATTTGATGAAGGGAACAACGCCCTTTTCCTTCCAAAGGTATTCGCCCGTCGGCATGCCGCCCACTTCGCCGTCCATCGTCATCTCGAACAGGATCGCACCCACCACGCGATCGCCGTTGAAGACGGGCGACTGCAAGATGCGCGAGCGCATCTTGTGGATCTCGGCGAACATCTCGTCTTCGCCCGAATACTGATCCTCGGTCACACCGTAGAGGCGCAGGGCCTTCGGCGTCGATCCCCCCGACTGGTCCAGCGCGGCGATGAAGCCCTGGCCGTTCTTGATCTTTTCTCTCATCTCGGGGTTCGACATGGGGGCACTCCATTATATCCCGTCATCCGCTTGAGACGGCTTTTAGGTCAGGCGCGCGCGGTGCGCAATCGGCCCCTTGCGGCTCAGGGTTCCAGCGCGGCGACACCCGGCAGGGTCTTGCCTTCCATCCACTCCAGAAACGCACCGCCCGCGGTCGAGATATAGGTAAAATCCTCCGCCACCCCGGCCTTGTTCAGTGCCGCAACGGTATCGCCCCCGCCCGCGACGGAAATAAGCCTTCCTTCGCGCGTCAGCCGTGCGGCTTCCACCGCGGCCGCATTCGTCGCCCGGTCGAAGGGTTCGATCTCGAACGCCCCCAGCGGGCCATTCCAGACCAGCGTCTTTGCGCCTGCAAGTGCCGCAGCCACGCGCGCCACGCTGTCGGGCCCCGCATCCAGGATCATCGCGTCGGGGGGGCAGGCACTGGCCGCAACGATCTCCGACGCCGCACCCGCCTTGAACTCCCGCGCGATCACCACGTCGACGGGCAGCAGTATCTCGCAGGCCGCCTCCGCCGCCCGCGCGCTGATATCCCGCGCTGTGTCCGCCATCTCGTGCTCGGCCAGAGACTTGCCCACGTCGATCCCCTGCGCGGCAAGAAACGTATTCGCCATCCCGCCGCCGATCACGAGCACATCCACCTTCCGTACGAGGTTCGACAGAAGATCGAGCTTCGTCGAAACCTTCGCACCGCCGACCACGGCCACCACCGGGCGCTCGGGCGACCCAAGCGCCTTGTCGAGGGCCGAAAGCTCCGCATCCATCAGCCGCCCCGCGGCAGAGGGCAGATGCCGCGTGATCCCCTCGGTCGACCCATGTGCCCGGTGCGCGGCGGAAAAGGCGTCGTTCACATAGACATCGCCAAGCGCGGCGAGGGCCGCCGCGAAGTCCGGGTCGTTCTTCTCTTCACCGGCATGAAACCGCGTGTTCTCGAGAAGAAGAACCTCGCCCGCCCCAAGCGCCGCGATCGCCGCCTCCGCCGCCGGTCCGACGCAATCCGCGGCAAAGCGCACCGGCCGGCCGAACACCTCTTGCACCGTGCCCCGGATCTGCGAAAGCGACATCTCCGGCACGACCTGTCCCTTGGGCCGCCCGAAATGCGCCAGAAGCACGGGCTTTCCGCCCTTCTCCAGAATATCCAGCACCGTGTCCTTCACCCGCTCTATCCGTGTCGTATCCGTAACCCGGCCATCTTCGACCGGCACGTTCAGGTCCACGCGCGTCAGAACGATCTTTCCGTCAAGGTCGATATCGTCGAGGGTCGTCCAGCCCATAATCCGCCTCCTGCGTCTCTTGCGCCCTTACACACATGAGCCATGCTCCGCCGTCAACCGGATCACGCGATTTGGGGGCCTTTCCCTTCCCGGCGCGCTTCACTAGGGTCGCCCCCGACCAACACCAAGGAGAGGCCAATTGGCTGAGATCAAGGACCCCGAGAACACCATCCTGATGGAACTGAAAGACGGCACCGTCGTCATCGAGCTTCTGGCGGATGTCGCCCCCCAGCACGCCGCGCGGATGAAGGAACTCGCGCGAAGCGGCGCCTACGACAATGTCGTCTTTCACCGCGTGATCGACGGCTTCATGGCCCAGACGGGCGACGTGCAGCACGGCGATGCCGAAGACGGCTTCGATCTGCGCCGCGCGGGCACCGGCGGGTCGGACCTGCCCGACCTGCCCGCCGAGTTTTCCAAGCTCCCGCATGATCGCGGCACGCTGGGCGCGGCACGCAGCCAGAACCCGAACTCCGCCAACTCGCAGTTCTTCATCAATTTCAAGGACAACCACTTCCTGAACGGGCAATACACGGTCTATGGCCGGGTGATCTCGGGGATGGAGCATGTGGATGCGATCACCCGGGGCGAACCGCCGATGAACCCCGACCGCATGATCAGCGTGAAGGTGGCCGCCGATGCGTAAGACGGCACTCGCGGCCCTCATCGCCGCTGCCCCGGTGCTGGCGCAGGCCGATACGGAAGGCCCGAACCTCGCAATCAACGTCTCGGGCGAGGCCAACGGCACCATCGTGATCGATCTCTTCCCCGATGTCGCCCCGCGCCACGTCGAACAGATCACCACGCTCGCGCGCCAGGGGGCCTATGACGGCGTGGTGTTCCACCGCGTGATCGACGGCTTCATGGCGCAAACCGGTGACGTCCAGTTCGGCAAAGAAGGCGAAGGCCTCGCCCGCGCCGGAATGGGCGGCTCCGATCTTCCGGATATTCCGGCCGAATTCTCGGATATCCCCTTCGACCGTGGCGTTGTCGGAATGGCCCGCGCGCAGGATCCGAACTCTGCCAACTCGCAGTTCTTCATCATGTTCGCTCCCGGCCATTTCCTGAACGGCCAGTACACGGTCGTTGGCGAGGTTATCGAGGGCATGGACGTGGTCGATGCCATCAAGAAGGGCAGCCAGGCAGCCAACGGTGCGATCAGCGGCGATCCCGACGTGATGACCGACGTCGAAGTGATTGAGTAACCCCGAAAAAAGGTAGGGCGGGTGCCTCTCCCCCAGGGGAAGCACCCGCCCAAGCCGTGGTGGACCGGTCGGGTCCAGTACAACACCACGACGCGGAGCCGTAGCACTTGCTACTCAAACAGGGTGATCGGGACACCCTGCACTCGCATCAGCCCCCACACCTCTTGTGCACGATCCACCTCGCGGTTGGCCTCGGGACTGGCCATTCGGGATGGCCCGCACCGGTGGATCGCCGCCGAATTAGCTATCTGCGTCTTCGGCTGGAGCGCTTTTGGTTATCGTCGATTCGCCCGGTTCGTTCTGTGAAACGGCTCACAAAGGGTCAAAATCCTCTAAAATTCTTCCGTTCACCCTCACGGCTCAGATTGCTGGCGTGAGACGTGAATTCTTATTAATAACAAATAGGTACGGCGCGCAGATCCCGCGCGCCGCATCGCCAGGGCGATAAGCCAAATCAGAAAAGATTATATCAGATCAAGATCGGCGATCCGTGACAGCGTATCGCGGTCAAGCACGCGAATCGTGCCACGCGACACATCGACGACCGCTTCCTTCTTCCATTCCGACAGGGTTTTCGACACGGCCTCCCGCGTCGCACCGACGAATTCGGCAAGGTTTGCCTGGCTCATCGGCAGAACGTTCTGCTTCACCCCGTCGCTTTCATCCAGAAGGTAAAGGATCTTCCGTGCCAGCCGCGCGGCAATCGGAAGAAAGGCCTGTTCGCCGATCTGCAGGTTCATCCATCTCAGCCGCTCGCCCGCAAGCCGGATCAGGTCGATCCCAAGGTCAGGGTTGCTTCTCACAGCGGCGATCACGTCCCCGTTGCGGATTTTCAGAACATGCGTCGGCGTTGTCGCCATCGCAGAGGCCGTGCGCGGGCCCGGGTCGAACAGCGCGATCTCGCCAAGCAGATCGCCCTTCGACATCTTCGCAAGCGCCAGTTTGCGCCCGTCTTCGGAATGCACGGAAATCTCAAGCGCGCCCTCGATCACGGCAAAAAGCGCATCACCGTCATCGCCGCGCTCGAACAACACCTGTCCCTGCTTCAGACGCACATCACTTGCTAAAGCTTCAAGCGTGCGCCGCAAAGCGGGCGACGCGTTCTTGAGGAACCCGGCCTGAGGTAGCATTTTTATTTTTCCCGTCTGCTCCCGATTTCTGCTTGATAGCAGCCTATTCAAGTATCGCCAATCTTGAATGAATAAGACGTTACGACAGATCGCGCGCCGTCACGCTCCTGTGAGGTGGGCTATTGCGGTGCCCGCGGCTCTGCCACTCTCGCCCGAACTCTCGCGAAAGGAGAACCGGATGACGCTCAAAACCCTCCTTGCCGCCGTCGCCCTTGCCGGTGCGCTCGCCATGCCGGCCGCCGCCTCGCCGGAGTTCTGGAAATCCGAGTGGCCGGATACGAACTTCGACATCACAAATGTCGAAAGCTGGACGGAAATTCTCTCCGGTGGTCCGCCGAAGGACGGCATTCCCGCTCTCAGCGACCCAACCTTCATCGATGCCGCTGCGGAAAGCCGCCTTGGTGACCGCGAACCTGTCATAACCGTCGAATTCGACGGCGAGACCCCGCGCGCCTATCCGATCCGCTATCTCACCTGGCACGAGATCGTGAATGACGAGATCGGGGGCATCCCGGTCGCCGTCACCTTCTGTCCCCTGTGCAATTCGGGTCTCACTTTCGATCGGCGGGTCGATGGCCGGGTGCTGACATTCGGCGTGTCCGGCAAGCTGCGGAACTCCGACATGGTCATGTACGATCGCGAAACCCAAAGCTGGTGGCAACAGGCCCTGGGCGAGGGCATCGTGGGGGAAATGACGGGCATGCGCCTGGAACAACTGCCCACCTGGATGGAAAGCTGGGCAGAGTTCCGTGCCCGCAATCCCGGCGGGCTCGTCATGGATCAGCCGGGCTGGCCGCGCCCCTACGGCGCCAACCCCTATCAGCGCTATGACAGCTCCCGAAGGCCGTTTCTCTATAATGGCGAGATGCCGCCCCACGGCATAACGCCGCTCGCGCGCGTGGTGCGTGTAGGCGACCGGGCCTGGACGATGGAGCGTATCCGCACAGAGACACCGATCACCGAGGCGGGCGTCACGCTCACCTGGTCGGAAGGGCAGGCCTCGGCCCTCGACACGGCCGAGATCAACGCCGGCAAGGAGGTCGGCACGGTCCGTGTCCGCGACGCCGCGGGCAACGATCTGCCCCATGACGTGATGTTCGCCTTTGCCTACCACGCCTTCTGGCCGGAAGGTGACTGGATGCTCGGCAACTGAACGTCTGCGCCAAACGGTAAGACGGCGGCCCGACGGGCCGCCGTTTCTTGTCTCACATGCGGTCCGCGGCGGCTCAGCTTTCGGGGGCCGCCGGCGTAAATTCGGGCACCGGGCCCGCCGAGGCCGGCGTCGGCTCGACCGTGGGCCAGTTTCCCTCGGCCTTGCTGATATTGCCGGGAATATCCTCTTCCCAGAACCCGACAACCGTCTTCGTGACGTTCAGGTAAAGCTTTCCGTCCACGATCCGCCACAGGGTCGGATTGCCCGGGGCCTTTCCGCCCTTCGAGACAGCGAAAGCGCAATGTCCGTCATATTGCGGCGCATAGCGCGCGGGATCGGCCAGAAACTTGTCGCGGTTCGCGGCCGAGGCAAAGGCCCAGGTGGAGCCGTTCCACTCTGCCGTGATCGCGGCGCTTCCGGGCACGGGGGCAGGCTGGCTACTGCCCACGGGCGCCTGATCGAGATCGAAGTAGGAGGTCACGTCATACCCGGAAACGGCAAAGCCGTTGGAATCGACATATTGCTCCCCGGCGAAGGCGGGCAGGGACAGCGCGGCGAAGGCCGCGCCGGCAAGGAACATGCGAAGGGACATATTTGGTCAAACCTTTCTGGAATGGCTGTGGTGTTCGCCTCATGCCAGATCGCCATGCTCACGGGCCAACCACGATCCCGTGTAATCGGTTCTTGCACACACATGCATCTGTGCGGCCAATGCGCAACGGTCGCCGGATGCCCTTGCCCTTGGCCACACCACGGGCCCATTTCCCTGCGTTACTCTGGCCGCGCACAGACACAGGCACATCAGACACCATGCCGGGAACGATCCGCGATATTCTGGGCCGCCTCGGCCTCGACCGCCAGGGCAAGGCCGCCCGCACCCGCGATCTCGACGCGGCGCAGCAATGGTTCCTCCACTGCGCCCAGGGCGCGCTGGGCGAGGCGGGCCAAGCAGCGAAGGATGGCGGCCCGCGCGATCCCAGATCGGTCGCCTACGAAAAGATCGAGGCACGCCTTGCCGCCGCCGGTGTTGGCGCCATTGCCGACCTGCCCGAGGGCGAGGTTTCCGAGCTTGCTTTCCAGGAGCGCGCGATCCTGTCGGGAGAGGCGGGGTTCGAGACGTTTCTCGCCACCCTCTCGAACGACGACCGCGCCTATGCCCGCCACCTGCGGGAGGCCTGGGAAAAGGAGGTCCGGGCTTTCGGCAACGCCAGAAACTATCGCTGAAGAGGGCAGGCGAGTACGAACATTGCTGTCGGCGGAACGAAACTCGGTTCCTCCTCGATTTCGCACTGGTTGATTTTGGCCATCCGCCGGGCGATTTGGCCGGCCAAGGCGAGGTCGCTGATTGCGCGATTCTCAGAATCGAAGACAGCGATCGTTTTGAATTTCGTCCGTCGCCGGATCGGCGGATCCCAAGCCGCGAATGCCGTGTACTCCGTCATCAGCCAGGCTTCGCCGACGCGGAACGGCAACGCATCTTCCATGACGCACACCCAATGCGGTCTGACACAATCAGACGCGTGAGAGGGAGCCGGCGCGCCAAATGCGATCAGAGCCGAAAGCGCCAGGGTTGCCGCAACTCGCACCTTCACCCTTCCAGCGTCACCAGCGCATGCCGCTTCTTGCCCGCCGACAGCTTCACCGGCGATGCGAACGCGCCCGCATCCAGCATCAGCCCCGCATCCGACACCGGCGCATCGTCGATCCGCGCGCCACCTTCGGCGATCAGCCGCTTGGCCTCCTTGCCGGATTTCGCAAGGCCCGAGCGCACGATAAGCTGTGTGATCGAAATCCCGTCGCCCACGTCCTCGGCCGACAGTGCGAGGGTCGGAAGATCCTCGCCCACACCGCCCTTTTCGAACACCTCGCGCGCGGTCTCCTCCGCGGCCGCTGCGGCATCGGCACCGCGGCAGAGCGTCGTCACCTCGTTCGCGAGCCGGATCTTCGCCTCGTTCACCTCCGCCCCTTCAAGCGCACCCAAACGGTCGCATTCCTCGACGGGCAACTCGGTGAACATCTTCAGAAATTTGCCCACATCCGCATCGGGCACGTTCCGCCACCACTGCCAGAACTCGTAGGAACTCATCCGGTCTTCGTTGAGCCAGACCGCCCCATCGGCGGATTTTCCCATCTTCTTCCCGTCTGCACGTGTCACCAGCGGCGTCGTCAGGCCAAAGGCCTCGGCCCCTTCGACACGGCGGATCAGGTCGGCACCCGAGACGATGTTGCCCCACTGGTCCGACCCGCCCATCTGAAGCACGCAATCATAGCGGCGGTAGAGTTCGAGGAAGTCGTAGGCCTGCAGCAGCATGTAGTTGAACTCGATGAAGCTGAGCGCCTGTTCCCGGTCGAGCCGCGATTTGACCGACTCGAACGCCAGAAGCCGGTTGATCGTGAAATGCTTGCCGATGTCGCGCAGGAAATCGATATAGCCCAGCTTGTCGAGCCATTCGGCATTGTTCACCAGCGGCGAATCCGTCGGCCCGTCGCCATAGGAGATATACCGCGAGAAGATCTGGCGGATGCCCTTTGCGTTCTCGTTGATCTGTTCGACCGAGATGATCTTGCGCATCTCGTCCTTGCCAGAGGGGTCTCCAACCTTGGTCGTGCCGCCGCCCATCAGCGTGATCGGGCGGTGCCCCGTCTTCTGCATCCAGCGCAACAGCATGATCTGCACGAGGTTGCCGATATGCAATGAGGTCGCGGTCAGGTCGAAGCCGATATAGCCCGTGACCGGCCCGTTCAGCAGACGCTCGTCCAGCCCCTGAAGATCGGTGCAATCCGCCAAGAACCCGCGCGAGGTGATCTCATGCAGAAAATCGGATTTCGGGTGATAGGTCATCGGCTCACATCTTCTCTCGCCATCGGAGGCCGTCTATATCGGCGGGACAGGGCAAGGGAAAGACATGACGGTGAAAGAGGCCATCCGGGCGCTGGGCGCCATGTCGGGCACGTCGCTCGACGGCGTGGACGCAGCGGTGATCGAAACCGATGGAAGGCGCATCCTGGGCTTCGGCGAGACGGGCTACCGCGCCTACGCGCCCCGCGAACGGGCGGCGATCCGCGCGGCGCTGGGCCCCGCGCCCGGCGAGGCGGCAAGCGAGGCGGCCGCCGAAGTGGTGGAAACGGCGCATGCCGAGCTCTTGTCGCGGTTCGGGGAGGCCGAGGTGGTGGGCTTTCACGGCCAGACCACCTGGCACGACCCGGCCCGCGGCGTGACGGTACAGATCGGAAACGGCCAGATCCTGGCCGAGGTGCTCGACCGGCCGGTCGTCTGGGATTTCCGATCCACCGACGTGGCCATGGGCGGGCAGGGCGCGCCGCTCGCCCCCTTCTGGCACCATGCCTGCGCGCGCTTCATCGAAGCCGAGGCGCCCCTGGCGTTCCTCAATCTCGGCGGCGTGGGCAACCTCACCTGGGTCGATCCCCGCATCGAGGATCCAGCCGCCGAGGGCGCGCTCCTGGCCTTTGACACGGGGCCCGCCAACGCGCCCATCGACGATCTCGTGGCCGCCCGGACGGGGGCGTCCCATGACACGGACGGCGCCCTTGCGGCGCAGGGACGGGTTGCGGATGGGGTGCTCGAGGCGATGCTGGCCCGGGGGTATTTCGCGAAGATTCCGCCCAAGTCGCTTGACCGGGCCGAATTCGCCGATCTGGGCGAGGCGGTGCGCGGCCTTTCAGATGCCGATGCGGTGGCAACGCTGACCGCCTGTGCCGCCGCCGCCGTGGCGCACGGGGTCGAGCATTGCCCGTCGCCGCCCGCGCGCGTCCTCGTTACCGGGGGCGGGCGGCGGAACCCGGTGCTGATGGCGATGCTCTCCGCCGGCCTCGACTGTCCCGTTCAACCGGTCGAGGAGGTCGGGCTCGACGGCGACATGCTCGAAGCGCAGGCCTTCGCCTATCTCGCGGTGCGCGTGATGCGGGGGCTGCCGACCTCCGCGCCGGGGACGACAGGCGTGGCCGCGCCTGTGGGCGGCGGGCAGATCAGCCGGCCGTCGGGACAGGTCTGACAGGGCGGGAGCGAGGGGCCAGCCCCTCGCGCTCCCCGGGATATTTCCGGCCACATGAAGGGGCTCAATGCGGGATATCGAAGCCCGGTGGCGCGAGCGTGAACCCATCGAAGCGGAACCCCGGCGAGACGGTGCAGGAGACGAGGGTCCAGTCCCCGGTGCTGCGCGCCGCCTGCCAGTGATCCTTCGGGACGATCCGCTGGGGTTCCGCGCCGGCCTCCGGCAGGGGCCCGAGATGGAGATCCCGTGCCGGCCCCGCCTCGGTCGCAGCGAGAGAAAGGATCAGCGGCGCGCCCGCGTGGAAATGCCAGATCTCGGTCGCGTCGACTCTGTGCCAGTGGCTCCGTTCCCCGGCCCGCAGCAGGAAATAGATCGCTGTCCCGGCAGGCCGGGCGCCCGTTGTCTCCTCGATCCAGGTTTTCCGGTAATGCCCTCCCTCGGGATGGGGGACGAGCCCCAGTGCCTCGATGATCTCATCCGCTGTCATGCAGTGTCCATCGCCCGGATCCGATAATGGCGCAAGGCTCAGGCCACAAGCTCGTAGTGATCGAGGGCACGCGTCTCGACAACGCCCAGCTCGTCGGGATCGATATGCGGCACCCGCCAGTCGCCGCCCACGAAGGCCTCGAGTGCGGCAAGGTCGCGCCAGACCATGACGACGGCGAAATCGTTGGGGCTTTCGGGGCGCGGCAAACCGAAGAGAACCTGTTCCACCCCGTCCGTGGATCGCATCAGCGGCACCGCCTTTTCCAGAAAGAACCGGCGAAACTCCTCAACACGGTCCGGCACGACGGTCACGCGAAATATCCGCAAAATCATCGGGCATACTCCCTCTTTTGTGACACCTCACCCTATCACATCAGGCGAATCGGTCCGGCGAGGCGCCCCGCGGGGCAGACAAAGTGCCGCGTTTCCCGTATGTTTTCTCCATGGCGAGGCTTTCGGCACTGGCGGCCGCACTCTGGTTCGCCGCGGCATCGGCCGTGGCGGCGGGCGAAGTGCATGTGGACCGGAAGGCGCCAAGCCCAGCTCTCGGAACGGATCTTCCCTACAGCATCTATCTTCCTTCCGGTCAGCCCGCAGGTACGCGGTTCCCCGTGGTCTACCTGCTTCACGGCTTCGGCGCGGGCCAGCGCGAGTGGCTCAAGGGCGGGCGCCTCGAGGAAACGCTCGACCGGATGATCGGGGCAGGAGAGATCGCGCCCCTCATCGCCGTGATGCCCGACGCAGGCAAAAGTTGGTATGTCGACAGCGCCCGCTTCAACGGCCCCGGTGATTACGAGACAGCGATCACCCGCGATCTCGTTGCAGAGATCGACGCCCGCTACCCCACACTCGCGGGGCCGGCGCATCGCGGCATCGCGGGCATTTCCATGGGTGGTCACGGCGCTTTGCGTCTCGCCTTCGCCCATCCGCAGGTGTTCTCTGCCGTCGCAGCCCTCAGCCCCGGCATCTGGCGCCCCGGTGGGATGTCGGAAGCGACCGGCCCGGCGGTGGATCCGCCCGAAATGCAGGAAAAGTGGTTCCCGCGGACCACCGGCGAAACCTTCGATATCGGGATGTTCAATCGCCAGTCGCCCTTCGCCCATGTCGGCGACCTCGCGGAGATGGAACACCCGCCCGCCATCCTCCTCGCGGTGGGGGACGACGATTACTGGAAACTCCATGACGGCACGGTCGAGCTGTATATCGAGTTGCGCAGGGCCGGTCTCAGACCTGAACTGAGGGTCGATAACGGCGGGCATGACTGGAAATACTGGCGGCGTGTTTCGCCCGATGCGCTGTCCTTCCTCGCAGGACGGATCGCGCCGGAGTGACGGTGCCTAGCTTTCCGCCGCCCCGGGCCGCCGCTGGCTGGCCCGGCTCGGAGGCGGCGGGCTCAGCCGCGCCTCGCCGAGGGCTGCGCGGATCCAGTCCTGAAACAGAAACACCTCGTATTCCTCCTGCATCAGAACGCCCCGTTCGAACGGATCGGCCCTGAGGCCACGCTGGTTCAGCTCGCAGGCCATGCCGTCCTGTTCCATCACCAGGGTCGCGAAATCGGTGATCCGCGTCAGATCGAAACCGGGACGCGCTAGCGTCTCGGGCCGGAACAGCCAGTCCGCCGTCAGCTCGGTCCGCTCCGGGCCAAGCGGCGTCAACCGGACGATGCGCACGTAATCCACATGCGCCGCGATGAAGGCCGACGGCAGAAGTGTTGCATAGCGCTGCCCTGCCGCCTTGTCCTCATCGCTGAGGCCTGGCAGAGCATCCTGCGCCGTACCGTCCATCGACCAGCTTTCGGCCCCTTCCCGAAGTCGCCCCGACCGGCGGGGTGCATGATCGCCCGCGTATTCCTGCCACTCCGGATCGTCCCGCCGCGCCATGATCCCGCGGCTGTAAATCGGCACCAACTCCGACAATTCCGGATGGATGTTGGGGCAATGCAGGCACTCGTTGAAATTCTCCCAGAAGATCTTCCAGTTGCAGGCCAGTTCCTTGCGATAGCTGTGGTCCACCACCAGATCCGCCATCGGCCAGGGTGTGATATCGGCAAGTTCGCCCCCGAAGACCTCGTCGAACGGCCGCGCGCTTTCGCCCGCCAGGTTCGCGAAGACGAACCCGCCCCATTCGGCCACCGCGATCCCCAGAAGCCCGTAATCCGCGCGGTCGAAATTCTCCACCTTCCGCATCGGCCCGGTCGCCAGAAGCCGGCCGTCGAGCGCATAGCTCCACTGGTGATAAGGGCAGGTGATGCGGCGATCGAACCGCCCCGCCGCCTCGGTGCAAAGCGCCGATCCGCGATGCCGGCAGGTGTTGAAGAAGCCGCGCAGCGTGCCGTCCGCGTCGGCGAGGATCACGATCTCCTGCCCGCCGACGGTAAAGGTCCGGAACGCCCCGGGCTCCGGCAGGGTTTCCCGGCGGCAGAGGTAGATCCAGTTCCGCCGCCAGATCTCGCGCATCTCGCGGTCGAAATGCGCGGGGTCGGTATACCACCGGGCCGGAAGCGACGGCTGCGCCGCGGTCAGCCCGTTGAATTCACTGGCTAGGATAAGATCGTCGTGCATGTACCACCCGAGAAGGCGAAGCCGCGGGCCACGTAATGATAATCACAATCTCCCCGCGCCGCAGGAAAATCATGCGGCAAGGCTTCCCCCCGGTCAATCTCCCAGCCGGGGCGTCCGGCTTACCCTCTCAGGATCGACTTTCCGGCATAGACTGCTGTTTCGCCCAGCATTTCCTCGATCCGGATCAGCTGGTTGTACTTCGCCAGCCGGTCTGACCGGGCCAGGGACCCCGTCTTGATCTGCCCGCAATTCGTCGCCACGGCGAGATCGGCGATGGTCGCATCCTCGGTCTCGCCCGACCGGTGCGACATCACGCAGGTCATCCGCGCCCGGTGCGCCATGTCGACGGCGCGCAGCGTCTCCGAAAGCGTGCCGATCTGGTTCACCTTGACGAGCAGCGCGTTGCCCGCGCCGGTCTTGATGCCTTCGGCAAGCCGCTCTGGGTTCGTGACGAACAGGTCGTCGCCCACAAGCTGTACCTTGCCGCCCAGCCGCTCGGTCAGAAGCCGCCAGCCGTCCCAGTCGTCTTCCGCCATCCCGTCCTCGATCGAGAGGATCGGGTAATCGGCCACGAGGCTTTCGAGATAGTCGACGTTTTCCGCCGAGGAAAGCTTCTTGCGCTCGCCCTTCAGGTCATAGATCCCGTCGCGGTAATACTCGGTCGAGGCACAGTCGAGCGCCAGCATGATGTCCTCGCCGGGCCGGTACCCCGCCTTTTCCACCGATTTCAGAATGAAATCGAGCGCATCGCGCGTCGACGAAAGATCGGGGGCAAAGCCGCCCTCGTCCCCGATCCCAGTCGACAGCCCCGCCGCCGACAGTTCCTTCTTCAGGGTGTGGAACACTTCCGCCCCCATACGAACCGCCTCGCGGATCGAAGAGGCCGAAACCGGCATGATCATAAATTCCTGGATGTCGATCGGGTTGTCGGCATGTTCGCCGCCGTTGATGATGTTCATCATCGGCACTGGCAGAACCCGCGCCGAGGTGCCGCCGACATATCGGTAAAGCGGCTGCACGGTCGCGTCCGCGGCTGCCTTCGCCACCGCCAGCGAAACGCCGAGGATCGCATTCGCCCCAAGCCGGCCCTTGTTCGCCGTCCCGTCAAGTTCGATCAGCGCGGCGTCGATCGCTTCCTGTTCGACGGCATCGAAGCCAGCCAGCGCATCGGCGATCTCGCCGTTCACCGCCTCGACGGCCTCGAGCACGCCCTTGCCAAGATACCGCCCCTGGTCGCCGTCGCGCTTCTCCACCGCTTCGTGGGCGCCGGTCGAGGCGCCCGACGGCACGGCCGCGCGGCCCATCGTGCCGTCTTCGAGGATCACATCCACCTCGACGGTCGGGTTCCCGCGGCTGTCGAGGATTTCGCGTCCGATGATATCGATGATCGTGCTCATGTGGCCCTCCGGCAATCTGGATTCTCGCGTTCTATAGCAGGGGCCGGGGCGCGGGTGAACTGCTCATGTTAGCGATAACGCCGCAGCGTCAGGCCGTCCCCTGCGCCAGCCGCCGCTCCCGGGCGAAGGTGTAAAGCCCCGAGGCCACGACAATCGCCGATCCGATCCAGGTTGCCAGATCGGGCCGCTCGCCGAACCACAGGATCGCCAGTGCCAGCCCGAACAGAAGCCGTGTGTAGCGGAACGGGGCGATCACCGCGACGTCGCCCACCCGCATTGACATGGTCACGAACAGGATCGCCAGCGCGGTCAGAACGGTGATCCCGGCGAAATAGGTCAAGGCGATCGGCGTATAGGGGCCCTCTGCCTGGCCTGATATCGCCACCAGCAGAAACCCGGTGGGGATCAGCCCGGCAAAGCCCCAGACGCCGAGTTGCAGGTTCGTCGCCGTCCGCGGCACCATCCGCGTCAGGATGTCCCGCGCGGCCAGCGTCACGGCGGCCAGTACTGCGAAAAGGGCAGGGGGTGTGAAGCCCTCGGTCCCCGGCCGGATGATGATCATGACCCCCAGAAGCCCGACGATAATCGCCAGCCAGCGCCGCCATCCGACCTGCTCGCCAAGGAATGCGGCGGCCCCCAGCGTTACCAGAAGCGGCACAGATTGCATGATCGCTACAACGACGGACAGGGGCGCAAGCGTCAGCGCCGTGACGATGCCGAACGTGCCCACCGCCTCGGTCAGCACCCGTGCAAGCGTCGCCGGGGCCAGCGCATCCCGTGTCAGCGGCGCCTCGCGCAGTGCGATACAGGCCAGCGCGAAGGCCAGCGTGCCGCCGATCCCGGCCACCCAGATGATCTGTCCCGAAGGATGCGTGTCGCCGAGCGCCTTGATCAGCGCATCGGCCAGCGCGAACGCAGCCATCGCGCCCGTCATCAGGGCCATCCCGCGCAGGTTGTCGTGCATCAGCTGCGGTCTTTCCCGCCGGATCCGCCCCTTTTGGGCACACCGTAAAGCTCCAGCCGGTGACCGCGCAGCTCATAGCCCAGCCGCTCGGCGATCCGCTCCTGCAGCGCCTCGATCTCTTCGTCGACGAACTCGATCACCTCGCCGGAATGGATGTCGATCAGGTGATCGTGGTGTTCCCGCTCCGCATCCTCGTAGCGCGCGCGCCCATCCCCGAATTCGAGCTTCTCGAGAATCCCGGCCTCTTCGAACAGCTTTACCGTCCGATAGACCGTCGCGAGCGAAATCTTGGGGTCCACCCCCGAAGCGCGGGAATAAAGCTCTTCCACGTCCGGATGGTCCTGCGCCTCCTCCAGCACGGCGGCAATCGTGCGCCGCTGGCCGGTCAGGCGCAGCCCCTTTGCTTCGCAGCGTTCGAGAATGGTTTCGGTCATGGGGGCCCCGAATGGATGCGCGTTCAGGTCATAGGGGTTTCGGCGTGTCAAGAAAACCCATCAGTCGAGGGGCAGACGTCCCTCCGCCACGAAGGTCACCTCTCCGGCGACCCGCGTCTCGACAGGTGCGCCGCCTTCGGTCCGGCACGCGGTCTCGATCCGCGAGGGCCGGCCCATCTCGATCCCCTGGTCGATCGTCAGCGCAACATCCCGGCCTTCCAGCCCGGCAAGATAGGCCGTCAGCGCGGCTGCGGCAGAGCCGGTGGCAGGATCTTCCGGCACGCCGTCCAGAGGCGCGAACATCCGCGCGCGAATCTTGGATCCCGTGCGCCGGTAAGCCAGCACGGCGAAATCGAGCGAAATCTGATACCGCGCCTGCGCCTCGACAAAGGCCTTCGTCTGCGGCGCGGCGGCGGCAAGGGCAGCGTCCGAGGCAAGCTCCACCAGTACGAAATCAAGCCCAACGCCCGCCGCGACCGGCCCGTGCCGACCCGTGGCGATATCCTCCGCCTTCAGTCCCAGGCAGGCGGCCACATCCGCAACCTCCGGAGATACGCCCACGTTCAGGGGCACTTCCGTCGCGAATTCTGCACGCCGCCCATTGACGGTGACGGGGATCGGCCCCACCCCAAGCTGCAGCACCATCTCGGGGTCATGGCCCAGTGCGGCCAGCACCACCGCCGTTCCGATCGTCGGATGACCGGCGAAAGGCACCTCTGTCATCGGGGTGAAGATCCGCACGCGTGGCGGATCGCCCGCGATCTCAGGCGGATAGACGAATGTCGTCTCCGAAAAATTGAATTCCCGCGCGATCTTCTGGAGCCGCGCCTCTTCCAGCCCTCGCGCATCGGAGATCACTGCAAGCGGATTCCCCGCAAAGGCCGCTCCGGTGAAGACATCGACAATATGAAACGCGGTCATAGCGGCCTCCCTGATCCGGTGGAGAGGGGCTTATCGCCGGTTCCGCAAGGAAGGTCGAGACCGCGCAGACGGGGACGCGCGGCCTATTGCGCCCGCCCCGCCGATCTCCCATGAAGGGCGGAAGGAGAAAGCCAATCCCATGGAAAAACGCGACCGGATCGACGCCTTCGGGGCAGTCAGCCTTATCTGCTTCTCGGTTCTTCTGGGCTTCAATCAGGTTTTCATCAAGGTCGTGAACGACGGGCTGCAGCCGGTGTTCTTCGCCGGGCTCCGCTCGGCGGGCTCGGTCCTATGCCTCGGGCTCTGGATCTGGGTTCGCGGCATAGGCCTCCGGCCCACTCCCGGGGTCTGGCCCGCGGGCGTCGCCGCCGGTGCGATCTTCGCCTTCGAGTTCCTTCTGCTTTTCATCGCCCTCGATCTCACCACCGTCGCCCGCACCAGCGTGATCTTCTATTCCATGCCGGTCTGGATGGCGCTCGGCGGCCATCTCCTCATTCCGGGCGAGCGGCTCACGCTGCAGAAAAGCCTTGGCCTCCTTCTCGCATTCGCGGGTGTTGTCTGGGCGATCCTGAACCGAAGCGGCGGCAGCGCGGCAGAGGCCTCGCTCATGGGCGATCTCTTCGCGCTCGCGGCTGCGATGGGCTGGGCGGCGGTCGGGCTGATCGCCAAGGGGTCGCGGCTCAAGGCCGAACCGCCCGAACGTCAGCTGCTCTGGCAGGTCACCGTCTCGGCCCCGATCCTCCTTGTCGCGGCCTTTTTCTTCGGGCCCTTCGTGCGCGATCTTCAGCCGATCCATCTCTGGGGCCTCGCCTTCCAGATCGTCATACTGGTCTCCGCAGGCTTCGCCTTCTGGTTCTGGCTGTTGTCGATCTACCCCGCCGCCTCGGTTGCGGCCTTCAGCTTTCTTGCCCCGATATTCGGCGTCGCGCTGGGCTGGCTTCTGCTCGATGAACCGATCGGGCCCGCGCTCCTCGGCGCGCTGGCGCTCGTCGCGCTCGGCCTCTGGGTGATGAATCGTCCGCCCCGGCAGAGGCCGGGTCAGGTGCCGCAGAAGGTCTGAAGCACGGCCTCGTCCGCGTTGGGCGGCCGTGTCAGATGCGCTGCATCCGCCTGCTCGGCATAAGGGCGCGCCAGCACCTCCAAAAGCCGCTCGAAAGGCGCGAAATCGCCATTGACGGCGGCGCCGATCGCCTCTTCGATCCGGTGGTTGCGCGGGATCACCCAGGGGTTCGCCGCATCGCGCGCGTCGCGCCGGTCCTCCGGCGTCGCGCCCTCGCGTGACAGCCGCGCGCGCCACACTTCGTCCCAGGTGTCAAAGGCGGCCGGATCGACGAACTGATCCCGCGCCTTTTCTGTCCCGAGCGCACGAAATGTATTGGTGAAATCGGCCTGGCCCGCCGCCATCCGGTCCATCAGCGACTGGATCAGGTCGGCATCGCCGTCCTCGGCCACCGCCAGCCCCAGCTTTGCGCGGAACACCCGAAGCCACGTCTGCCCGAAGAGCTCGGGGAACCGGTGAACCGAGGCGGTCGCGGCCTCTATCGCCGCCTCCCGCTCCATCCCCATCACCGGCAGAAGCGCGGTGGCCAGCTGCGCGAGGTTCCAGACCATGATGTCGGGCTGCCGGTTATAGGCATAGCGCCCGCCATGGTCGATCGAACTGAACACCTTCCCTGGGGAATAGGTATCCATGTAGGCGCAGGGCCCATAGTCGATGGTTTCGCCCGATATGCTCGTATTGTCGGTGTTCATCACCCCGTGGATGAAGCCGAGGCCAAGCCAGGTCGCCACCAGCGCCGCCTGCCGCGCAATCACCCCGTCGAGCAGGTCGAGCGCCGTTTCCGCCCCCGGATAGTGGCGCGCAATCGCATGCTGAACGAGCGCGCCCAGCGCCTCCTCGTCCTGCCGCGCGGCGAAATACTGGAACGTGCCCACGCGGATGTGGCTTGCCGCCACCCGCGTCAGCACCGCGCCGGGCAGAGGGCGTTCGCGCAGCACGATCTCGCCGGTGCTCACCGCCGCCAGCGCCCGCGTCGTCGGCACGCCAAGGGCATGCATGGCCTCAGAGACGATGTATTCCCGCAGAACGGGCCCAAGCCAGGCCCGCCCGTCCCCCATCCGCGAATAGGGCGTCGGTCCCGATCCCTTGAGCTGGATGTCCCGCCGCACGCCGTCCCGGTCGACAACTTCGCCAAGAAGGATCGCGCGTCCGTCCCCAAGCTGAGGCGACCAGCCGCCAAACTGATGCCCGGCATAAACCTGTGCAAGCGGATCTGCGCCTTCGGGCACCGCGTTCCCGGCCAGCACCGCCACGCCCTCGGCGCTTTCCAGCGCCGCCGGGTCGAGACCCAGCGCCTCCGCCAGCGCGTGGTTCACCTTGATCAGTCCGGGCTGCCGCACCGGGGCAGGGGCCATGCGGGTATAGAACCGGTCCGGCAACCGGCCATAGGAATTGTCGAAGGGGATATCGAGCGCCATGGCGTCTATCTAAGGCGCGCCGGCACCGATTGCCACCGCCTCAGGGGACGCGCGCCGTGAACCGGGTCAGACGGGCGGGAACCCGCACGCCATCCGCCGTCTCGAAGGCGCGAAACCGTTCCGCCACATCGGCCACGATCGCCGCGCGATCCTCTTCGGTGCCGTCATGCTCGGCCATGATCCGCGATATCGGGCCAACCATCGTCGCCAGCACCGCCGCCTCGCGGGCGCCGCCGTCGATGCGAAGGTGGATGTCCAGGAAACCAGCCTCCACCTCCGCAAATCCCGCGCCGCGCAGCCGCTCCGCCACCGGCACGGGATCGGCGAAGGCGAACTGCCCGGGCGCACCCGGCGGCGTCGGGCTCGGCGGGCCAAGCCGGGCCACGCCCGCATCACGCGGGATCTGTGACCACGGGTTCTCGCCCTGCGGGGCCCAGGCCAGAAGGGCCGCCCGTCCGCCAGGCGCAAGTGCACGTCGAAGATTGCCGAACGCGGCATCGAAATCGTCGAAGAACATGACCCCGAAGCGCGAGGTCAGCCGGTCGAAGCCGCCCGCCCCGAAACCGTGGCTCTGCGCATCCGCCTTGAGGAAGGCCGCGTTCGGCACATCCCGCGCCCGTTCCTCCGCCAGCGCCAGCAGCGGGGCCGACACGTCGATGCCCAGGGCGCGGCCCGTCGCTCCCGCCCGCCGCGCGGCCTCAAGGGTCGTGTCACCCGCCCCGCATCCGATATCGAGAACCCGCGCTCCGGGCCCGATCTCCGCCGCCTCGAATAGCGCCGCCGTCGCTTCGGAAAACAGGTGGTCAAGGAGGGGCTGGTGCGCCACCCATTTCCTGCCCGGGTCGCCCGACCAGAACTCTGCCTGCTCTGCGTTCGCGCCCATCACGCCTTCCGCGTGCGCGTCATCAGCGCATAGCCGTCCCGCAACCGGAACCCGGCGCGGGCGTAGAGCTTCTGCAACCGCGGCCGGTCCTGCGACGCCTCCAGATGCAGGGCCATCAGCCCCGCGCTCTCCAGCTGCGGGATCAGCTTCAAAAGCACCTCGCTGCCCATCCCGCGCCCCCGCACGTTCTCGCGGATGAAGAATTCGTCGATGAACCCCTCCATACCGCCGAACTCCACCGACCAGCCGAAGGTGATCACGATATAGCCCACCGGGGCCCGGCGCGGCCCGACAAGGTAAACGCATCCCAGGGGCGAGCCTTCCAGAAGCGGTGCAAGCGCCGCCTCGCGCCGCGCATCGTCGCTCTCGATGTCCTCGTAGTCATGACAGGCCGTGACCATGGGCAGAAGCGCCCCAAGGTCCTCGGGCCCCGCCAGATGCAGTGCTGCGCTCATAGGGCCACCTCGGATTGTCCTTCTCTCTAAAGCCGCGCCAGCCGCTCGTGGATCAGCCGGAAATAGCCGTCGCGGTCGACCGAGCCCATGAACGTCGCGTTCTTCGGCCGGTCCGTCACGCCCCACCAGTCGGCCACCGTCATGCCGCGCGTCAGCTCCGATCCCGTCTCGATCTCCACATTGATGTGCCGCCCGGAAAAAAGCCCGGGCTCGATCAGGTAGGCGATCGTGCAGGGGTCGTGCAGCGGCGCGCCGGCAGAGCCGTACTTCGCCATGTCGAACCGTTCGAAGAAATCCGTCCACGCCGCCACCGCCCGGCCCACCTCGGTGCCCATCGCGGCAAAGCCCTCGACGATCTCCTTCGAGGTCAGCGCCTTGTGGGTGACGTCAAGCGGCATCACCGTCAGCGGCACGCCGGCGCCGAACACCTCCGCCGCGGCCTCGGGATCGACATAGATGTTGAACTCCGCCGCCGGCGTGATGTTGCCCACCTCGAAGTAGGCGCCGCCCATCAGCACGATCTCGCCCACCCGCTCCACGATATCGGGGGCGCGGCGAAACGCGGCGGCAATGTTCGTCAGCGGCCCGATCGGGCACAGCGTGACTGATCCCTCGGGCTCCGCCCGCAGGGTCTCGATGATGAAATCAACACCGTGCCGCTCCATCAGCGGCATGTCGGGTTCGTCCACGGGCACCCCGTCGAGCCCGGTCTTGCCGTGTACATGCTCCGCCGTCACAAGGGAGCGTTCCAGCGGCGCGTCGCAGCCTGCGAAGACAGGCACGCCAGTCCGCCCCGCCAGCGCGCAGACGATCCGCGCGTTCCGCTGGGTCAGCGCCAGCGGCACGTTCCCCGCCACGGCGGTAATGCCCAGAACCTCGACATCCTCGGGGCTCGCAAGCGCCAGAAGGATCGCGACGGCGTCATCCTGGCCGGGATCTGTGTCGATGATGATCTTGCGCGGTGACATGTGCCCGGCGTGACACGGGAAGGCCGCGGCGTTCAAGGAAAATCGTGGCCCGCACCCCTGCCGCGCGAAGGCCTGCCGCATCAGACACGGGCTCGTGTCTCGACATTGCGAAACTCGCGCGCTAGCACCATGGCCGATCTGCGCACAGGGACAGCCATGGTTGTAAGCCTTCTGATCAAACCGGCCCGCGTTCTGGCCGTGATCGCCCTCTTTCTTCTCGCCGCCTGCGGGGCGCCGCGGCCCGATCCGCCGGTGTCGGATCAGCGCGAAATCGCGGCGATTGCCGAGGGCATCCTTGCGCTCGGTCCCGGGATCGACCCCGAAGAGGCCGAGGCCGCCGCCCGCATTGCACTTCTCTACCCCCGCCAGCTGGCGCGGGAGTGGAACGTCACCGACTCGGCTCTCGTGCACAACACCAAGGTCAACCTGGGGCTCAGGCCCCGCGGGCTGTGCTTCCAGTGGGCGGACGATCTCGAAACACGGCTTCGTCAGGAAGGGTTCGAAACCATCGAAATGCACCGCGCCATCGCGAACCACGACGTCTCCTACCGGATCGAACATTCCACGGTGATCGTCAGCGCTCCGGGCGGCACGATCAGCGAAGGCATGGTGCTCGATCCCTGGCGCTACGGCGGGCTGCTTTTCTGGGATGAAACCCTGGATGACGAACGCTACCGCTGGGTCGAACGTTCGGAAGTCTTCGCCTGGAAACGCGCCCGCGGCTTGCCCGAGGTCGAAACCGGCTCCTGATCCGGCTCAGCCCCGCTCCGCCGCCTTCGCCGCATCCCACAGCGCGTCCATCTCCTCCAGCGTGCTGTCGGACGGCGTCGTGCCGCGTTCGGCCAGCCGCGCCTCGATCCAGGCGAACCGGCGCTCGACCTTGGCATTCGTGCGCCTTAGCGCCGCCTCCGGATCGACGCCCCAGTGCCGGGCGAGGTTGACCAGAACGAACAGAAGATCCCCGAACTCCGCCTCAGTCGCATCCGCCGATGTCGCGCGCGCTTCCTCAAGCTCGTGCACCTCCTCCACGATCTTGTCCAGAACCGGCCCCGTCGTGCCCCAGTCGAACCCGACCCGCGCAAGGCGCTTCTGCAGCTTCAGCGCCCGGAGGAGCGCGGGCAGCCCCAGCGCCACGCCATCCAGCGTCCCCACCGATCCGCGCTCCCGCGCCTTCTGCGCCTCCCAGTCGCGGGTCTGCTCCTCAGCAGTCTTCTCCCGGCTCTCCGCGCCGAACACATGGGGATGCCGCGCCACCATCTTGTCGGAAATCGCGTCGGCGACCTCCGCGAAGCTGAAAAGCCCTGCTTCTTCCGCCATTTGCGTGTGATAGACGGTTTGCAACAGAAGGTCGCCCAACTCGCCCTTCAACTCCCCCCAGGCCTCACGCTCGATCGCATCGGCCACCTCATAGGCCTCCTCGATCGTATAGGGCGCGAT
The DNA here is from genome assembly GCF_032586175.1 of Ovoidimarina sediminis. NCBI lineage: Bacteria > Pseudomonadati > Pseudomonadota > Alphaproteobacteria > Rhodobacterales > Roseobacteraceae > Ovoidimarina > Ovoidimarina sediminis. Next base: position 34,255 of record NZ_JAWHTE010000022.1, on the reverse strand, counting down.
CGACGCGAAATCCTGCTCGATATCCCAGGGGCATCCCGTCTCGGGGTCCCGCAATCTGCGCATGATTTCAAGAAGCCGGGGCATCCCCCCCTCGGGATCGCGGATCAGCGCATCGGACATTGCGGGCGGCCTTCGGGTCTGAAACGATGGGGCATTCGTTTCACGCGGGCATCGGAGAGTCCACATGGCCGTCATCAACCGCATCGCCGGATATGCCGAGGAGATGGCCGCCTGGCGCCGCTGGCTGCACCGCAATCCCGAGCTTGAATTCGACCTGCCCAAGACCTCCGCCTTCGTGGCCGAACGGCTGCGGGAATTCGGTGTCGACGAACTTCACGAGGGGCTGGCTGAAACCGGCATGGTCGCGATCGTGAACGGGCGCGGGTCTGGGCCGACGATCGGGCTTCGCGCCGACATGGATGCCCTTCCGATCATGGAGGCGACGGGCGCGGATCATGCCAGCGAAACCCCGGGAAAGATGCATGCCTGCGGCCATGACGGGCACACCACGATGCTACTCGGCGCCGCGCGCTACCTCTGCGAAACACGCAACTTCTCGGGGCGCGTTGCGCTCATCTTCCAGCCTGCCGAGGAATCGGGAAGCGGTGCGCGCCGGATGGTCGAGGAAGGGCTGATGGATCGCTTCGGCATCTCCCGCGTCTTCGGCATCCACAACGAACCCGCGCTGCCCTTCGGCCATTTCGCCACCCGCCCTGGGCCGCTCATGGCCTCGGTCGACGAATTCGACGTGACCGTGACGGGCAAGGGCGGCCACGCGGCCTATCCCGATCTCAGCGTCGATCCGATCCCCGCACTTCTTGCGGTGGCGCAGGCCTTCGACACCATCGTCTCCCGCAACCGTGGCTCGACCGAGGCGATGGTCGTCTCCGTCACCAGGATCGAGGCGGGTACGGCCTACAACATCACCCCCGCCGCGGGCACGCTCTGCGGTACGGTCCGGGCGTTTTCGAAAGACACTCAGGACATGGTCGAGCGCCGCATGCGCGAAATCTGCGACGGCGTTGCGGCGGCCTTCGGGGTCGATATCGCGTTTACCTACCGCCGGGACAATCCCGTCACCGTCAATGACGACGACGAAGCGGCGTTCGCCGTCCGCGTCGCTTCCGATCTCGTCGGGGCCGACAAGGTCAACCCGAACGTGATGCCGGTTATGGGGGGCGAGGATTTTTCCGAGATGCTCCTCCAGCGGCCCGGCGCCTTCGTCTTCCTGGGGCAGGGCACGCCCTACTTCTGTCACCACCCCGCCTACGATTTCAACGACGAGATCGCGCCCATCGGGGCCAGTTTCTTCGTCCGCCTCGTCGAAACGGCGCAGCCGCCGGCCGAGGGCTGAAGATACCGGCCGATCCACTGAGGCAAATCAAACAACCACCGGGCATGGGAACACACTGATGTCGCTCGAAGACGCAAAAAATGAAATAGACCGGGCCTTTACGGAAGAAACCTCGCGCGGCCTCGCCTTCGAGAATGCCTTCGCGGGCGCCACATCCTTCCTCCGCCGCCGCTATACGAAAGATCTCACGGGCGTCGATCTCGCCATCACCGGCATACCGTTCGACCAGGCCGTCACGAACCGCCCCGGTACGCGGCTCGGCCCCCGCGCGATCCGCGAGGCGTCAAGCCTTCAGCCCTTCGATCCCCCCTATGGCTGGCCATTCAGCCCGCTCGAGGAATTCACCATCGTCGACTGCGGCGATCTCGCCTTCGACTATGCAAAAACGCCGGAATTTCCGGGCAAGCTTCAGGCGCATATCGGTGGGATTCTATCGGTCGGCGCTGGATCTATAGCACTCGGGGGCGATCACTCGATTACCCTCCCGATCCTAAGGGCTTATGCCGAGAAGTTCGGACAACTCTCGGTTCTTCAATTCGACGCTCACGGCGATACCTGGGCCGATGACGATCCGAACCGCATCGATCACGGCACCTTCCTCTACACCGCCGTGAAAGAGGGGCTCGTCGACGATACCACCAGCGTTCAGGTCGGCATCCGCACCACGAACCCCGAACCGCTCGGCTTCACCATCGTTGATGCGCAGGCCGTGCACACGAACGGCACCGCCCGCACGCTCGACATCATCCGCGAAACCTTGGGCGACCGACCTGTCTACCTGACCTTCGACATCGATTGCCTCGATCCCGCCTTCGCGCCGGGCACCGGAACGCCGGTCTGGGGCGGGCTCAGCTCGGCCCAGGCCGTCACGCTTCTTCAAGGTCTGAAGGGCATCAACATGGTGGGCGGCGACGTGGTCGAAGTCTCGCCGCCCTTCGATCATGCCGCCATCACGGCGGTTGCGGGCGCCCATGTGGCTCATGAGCTTGTCTGCTTATACTGCTGGAACAAAAGATAAATCTCAATATCACCTTGTATGGGGCGCAGCGCGGCATACGTCGCTTCCCATGAAAACCGCGTTCCTCATCGTTCTCGCCCTCGCCGTCCTCGGCGCCATTGCCCTTCAGGCCTGGATCCGCCTGTCCGCCGTCGATCCCGCGCGCTGGCACACCGCCATCGAGGTGCCGGAAGACGCCCCCGGCGACTGGCCGATGCAGAACGGGCATCGCGCTGTCTTCGATCTCGCGGAAACACCGCAAACCGTCTGGTCCCGGGTCGAGACGCATCTTCTGTCACTCCCTCGCACCCGCGTTCTGGTGGGCGAGGCGGGAACGGGCCGGATGACCTTCGTCACCCGCACGGCCTTCTGGGGCTTCCCCGATTTCACCACTGTCGAGGTTCTGCCCCGTGAAGGCGGCGCCCGCGTCCGCGTTTTCGCCCGGCAAGGGATCGGCCAGTACGACTGGGGGGTGAACCGCGCGCGGGTCGAAGGTCTGCAAGAGGCGCTGACCGCCTCCAACTGACGCCACGGGCGCGGCCCCGCACTCCACGCTTGACGGCACCCGGCCAATCGTGTGTCAGAGGCCCATGGTTCCCTTCGAGAAACTCGACCAGATCCGCGCCCGTTTCGAGTTTCTCGAAGCGAAGATGGCCGGCGGCGCCGAGGCCGGCGAAATCGCCGCGCTCGCCAAGGAATATTCCGATCTCAAGCCCGTGGTCGAAACCATCGCCACCTACCGCACCACCCTTGCCGACATCGAGGAAGCCGAGGCGATGCTTTCCGATCCCGAGATGAAGGCGCTCGCGGAAGAGGAACTGCCCACCCTCAGGGCCCGGCTGCCGGAAGTCGAACAGGCAATCCGCCTCGCCCTCCTTCCGAAAGACGCAGCCGACGCACGCCCCGCGATCCTTGAAATCCGGCCCGGCACGGGGGGAGAGGAAGCGGCGCTTTTCGCGGGCGATCTTCTCCGCATGTACCAGCGCTATGCCGAGGCGAAGGGCTGGGGCTTCGAAATCCTCGAGCTTGCGGAAACCGAACTCGGCGGCATCAAGGAAGTCGTGGCCAACATCCGCGGCGACGGCGTCTTCGCACGGCTCAAGTTCGAAAGTGGCGTCCACCGCGTACAGCGCGTGCCCACCACGGAATCGGGCGGGCGCATCCACACCTCCGCGGCGACGGTCGCGGTGCTGCCCGAGGCCGAAGAGGTCGACATCGACATCCCCGCAAGCGATATCCGCATCGACACGATGCGCGCCAGCGGGGCCGGCGGCCAGCATGTGAACACCACCGACAGCGCGGTCAGGATCACCCACGTGCCCACGGGCATCGTCGTGACATCGTCCGAAAAATCCCAGCACCAGAACCGCGCGATAGCCATGCAGGTTCTGCGCACCCGGCTCTACGACCTCGAACGCCAGCGCGCCGAGGAAGAACGCGCGGCCGACCGCAAGGCTCAGGTCGGCTCCGGCGACCGCTCGGAGCGCATACGAACCTACAACTTCCCGCAAGGGCGCATGACGGATCACAGGATCAACCTCACCCTCTACCGGCTGAACGAGGTGATGCAGGGCGATCTCGACGAGGTGATCGACGCGCTCATCGAAAGCGATCAGGCCGCGAAACTCGCGGAACAGGGGCTGTGACCCGGGACGAGGCGCGCCGTATCCTGAAAGAGGCCGGGGTCGCCGATCCCGGCGGCGACGTCCGGCGGCTCTACGACTACGCGATGTGGATGGGCGAGAAGATCGGGGGCCAGGATCGCGATACCCCGAACAGCCTTACTCTCACGACCTTCGCCAATTCCGTCAGACGGCGGGCCAAACGCGAGCCGGTGTCGCATATCACCGGCTTCCGCGCCTTCTGGAAGACCGAATTCTTCGGCATCTCGGGCGATGTGCTCGATCCTCGCCCCGAAACCGAAGCCCTCGTGGATCTCGCGCTTCAGGCCCCCTTCACCCGGCTTCTCGATCTCGGAACGGGCTCAGGCTGCATCGCGATCTCGCTTCTCCTCGAACGCCCCGCTGCAACCGGGCTCGCCACCGATATCTCTCCCGCCGCGCTCGCAGTGGCAAAGCGCAACGCCAGTTTCCGGAAGATCGACGACCGGCTGGATTTCGCGATCTCTGACTGGTTGGGCGCGGTTGAGGGGGAATTCGATCTCATCGTGTCGAACCCGCCTTATATCGCGGCCGGCGAAATGCCCGATCTCGCCCCCGAAGTGCGCGAATGGGAACCGCGCGTCGCGCTCACCGACGAAGCCGACGGGCTGACGGCCTATCGCGCCATCGCAGCAGGCGCGTCCAGGCATCTTACCCCCGGCGGGCGGCTTCTTGTCGAGATCGGGCACATGCAAGGCGCGGCGGTTTCGGAGATTTTCCGCGCGGCAGGGCTTGAAGACGTCGCCGTTCAACCCGATCTCGATGGTCGCAACAGGGTGGTCTCCGCCCGCGGCTGAGATCGGCGGAAAACCCGTCAGATCTTTGATTTTCCGCGAGAGTCGCAAGAATCCGCCCTTTTTTCGGCAGATTCCCCTTGTCTTGTCGCAAGGGCCGTGCTTACTGAATTTGCGCGGGCGGTGGGGTGCCGGAGCACCCCCTGCGCCATTTGCCAACCATTGCGAGCGTCCGGGAAGCCAGAAAGGTTTCTCAGCCCAAAGGACACACGGGACGATCGCCAGAGCCACCGAAGGCCACAAGCAAAGAGACCCTATGAGATCTTCGAAGACACGTTCGCGGTCGAAGTCGAACCGCAACCGTTCGATGGGAAACATCGTCAACCGGGTGTTTGATTCCTCTGGCCCTGAAGGCAAGGTGCGCGGCACCCCGCAGCAGATCATCGACAAGTACAACCAGCTTGCGCGCGACGCCCAGCTTTCGAATGACCGGGTGGCGGCGGAGAACTTCCAGCAGCACGCGGAACATTACCTGCGCATGCTGTCCGAAGCGCAACGCGAACAGGAGCAGCGCCGCGAACAGCAGGAGCGCGAACAGGAGGCCCGCCGCGAGCGCGAGCAGCAGGAACGCGACCAGCGCCGCGAGCGCCAGCAGCAGGATCACGACTCGGCGGCACAGGTCGCGGCCGGCGAAGGGCCGCAACCCGATGTGGTCGATGTCGGTAACGACAGCGACTCGGGCCTTGTCGAGACGCCCGAAAGCAAGCCCAACCGCCCGCGCCGCGGCCGCAAGCCCAAACAGAACGCCGAAAGCGGGCAGGGCGATGGCGGCGGCGCTCCCGAGGCCCCCGAAGCGGCGGAATAATCCCCGGAATCTATCAATCGGCGTGACGGGGCGGGGCCCCGCGCGCGTGCTTGCCCGCGCCGATCCGCTTGGACACCAGGATTTTCTAGTGCGCGTCCAGTTCCCGGGCCAGGGCACAGAACGCCTCGAGCGGCACCTCTTCGGCCCGCGCCGTGGGCGCGATGCCGGCCGCGATCAGCCGATCCTCGATATCGGGCGCCAGCCGCTTCAGCGCAGCGCGCAGCATCTTGCGCCGTTGATTGAAGGCCGCCGCCACGGTGCGGGTCAGCGTCTTCGCATTTGCCGGAAAGCGCGGTTCGGGCAGCGGGGTCAGATGCACCACCGCCGACCGCACCTTGGGCGGCGGGGTGAAGGCGGATGGCGGCAGATCCATCACGATCCGCGCGTCGCTCCGCCATGCGGCCAGAACGGACAGACGGCCATAGGCCTTGGAACCCGGTCCGGCGGTGATCCGCTCTGCCACCTCGCGCTGGAACATCAGCGTCAGCGTCTGCCAGAAAGGCGGCCAGTCGGGCGGGTCGAGCCACCGGGTCAGAAGTTCGGTGCCCACGTTATAGGGCAGGTTCGCGACGATCTTGACGGGCGGGGTCAGGTCCCGAGCCACGTCGATCTCCAGCGCGTCGCCCGACAGGATCTCAAGTCGCCCGGGATAGGCCGCCGCGATCTCCGCAAGGGCCGGGAGGCAGCGGTCGTCCTTTTCGACGGCCACGACCCGGCGCGCGCCTTCGGCCAGAAGCCCGCGGGTCAGCCCGCCGGGGCCCGGCCCGATCTCCAGCACATCCGCCCCGGTCAGATCCCCCGCCGAACGCGCGATCTTCGCGGTCAGGTTCAGGTCAAGCAGGAAGTTCTGGCCAAGCGACTTGCGCGCCGAAAGCCCGTGGGCGGCGATCACCTCGCGCAGGGGCGGCAGGTCGTCGATGGCGCTCATGGGCGTGGGTGTGGCAGAGGTTTCGGGGCCTGTCCACCGCTGGGGCTCTGCCCCAGACCCCGGGATACTTCCGGCCACATGAAGATATCAGGGGCCCGCGCGCCGGGCGGCCATGTCGCGCGCAAGCTTCAGCGCGTTGATCAGCGACGTCGGATCGGCCTTGCCGGTACCCGCGATGTCGAAGGCCGTGCCGTGATCGGGCGAGGTGCGGATGAAGGGCAGCCCCAGCGTCACGTTCACCCCGCCCGCGAAATCGATGGTCTTGATCGGGATCAGCGCCTGATCGTGATACATCGCCACCGCCGCGTCATAGCGGGCGCGGGCGGCCTCGTGAAACATCGTATCGGCGGGCAGGGGGCCCAGAAGGACGAAGCCTTCGTCCTGAAGCCCTGCGATCACCGGTGCGATGATCTCGGCATCCTCCCGGCCCATCGCGCCCCCTTCGCCGGCATGGGGGTTGAGGCCCGACACCGCGATCCGGGGCGCCGTGATCCCGAAATCGGAGAGAAGGGCGCGATGCGTGATGCGGATCGTTTCCTCAAGACGCTCTGCCGTCAGCGCCCCCGGCACCTCCGCCAGCGGGATGTGGATCGTCACGGGCACCGTGCGCAGCGTCTCGCACGCCAGCATCATCACCACGCGGTCGACCCCCGCGAGGGCCGCGAGGTATTCGGTATGCCCGGGATAGGCGAACCCGGCCCCGTCGATCAGCGCCTTTTTCGAGATCGGGCAGGTCACGACACCGCCCGCCGCCCCCGATCGCGTGAGATCGACGGCCCGGGCGATCACCTCGATCACCGCTCCGGCGTTTGCGGGCGCGGGCGTGCCGGGCGTCGCGGGGGCAGGGAACGGATGGGGCAGGACAGGAAGCGCCGCGCCTGCCTGTTCGGCGGCCTCGGCCGGGGCGGCGATCTCGGCCACCGGTGTGCCAGCGGGCAGATGCGACGGATCGCCGATCCAGGCAAAGGGCACCTCGCCCCGAAGCGCGTTCCAAGCCGCCACGGCGATCTCGGGCCCCACGCCCGCCGGCTCGCCGCAGGTGACGGCGAGGGGCGGGATCATTCGAGTTCGATGATCTGCGCGTCGGATCTGAGTTCTGCCAGATAACCCGTGGCATAGCTCTCGATCCGCTGGTTCACCAGCTGACGGCGGATCTGCGCACGGTCGATCGCCTCGCTCGCCTCCGTCGTCCGCCCGCACAGCATCACCAGAAGCTGGGTGGAGCCGCGGCGCACCGAGGTCGACACTTCGTTGGCGTCAAGCGTTGCCAGCGCCTCGCGCACGTCCGCCGGGATCTCGTCAAGCGGCCGCGCCTCGCGCAGAAGCCGGTCCTCGGGCAGGTTCTTCGCCACCCCGTAAAGATCGTCGCAGGTGTCGATCTCGTTCGCGATCCGCACCGCATCGGCACGCTCGCCGTCCGGGATCCGGAATTCGGCATAATCGAGCGACAGAACCTCCGGCGCCCGCGGCGGCAGCTCCTGAAGCTCGCGCAGCTGGAAGACGGCAATCGCGTTCCCGGCCCGAAGCGGTGTGGTCACGCCCCCCGGCGGCAAGGTCAGAAGTTCCGCCCGGATCTGCGGCGGCAGGTTGCCGAGCGGGATCCAGTCGATCCGCCCGCCCCGGCCCCGGCTGGGCGAGGCGGAAAAATTGCGCGCCGCGGCCGCGAAGGCCTGGAACCCCCGGGTCGAGGCGGCGATCTGGCGCGCGCGCTCTTCCGACTGGGCCGCTTCCTGGGCATTCCGTGCAGGAAGGATGATCTCCGACAGCAGCACCCGGGCACCGCCGCCCGAGCTTGCCAGCGCCACCGCCCGATCCACGTCATCCTCGCTGACCCGCGCGCGCTGGGCAAAGCGCAGGCGGATCGTTTCGCGCCAGAGCAGTCCGGCGGTGACGAAATCGATGAAGGTTTCCCGGTCGACGCCTGCGCGCGATAGCGTGGCCAGGAAATTCTCGGGCGTCGTGTTGGCACGGCCCGCGAATTCCTCGATGCCCTGTTCGACGCCTTCCTCGGTCAGCGACAGCCCCGTGGCCTCCGCCGCCTGAAGCTGAAGCTTCTCGTCGATCAGCGCCTCGCGCGCCTCCTCCAGCGGATCGCCAGGTGATCCCAGGGCCTGCAAAAGCCGCGCGCGCTGCTGGATGTCATAGGCGGTGATCACCTTGTCATTGACGCGGATCACCGGCGAAAAACTGCCCTGCGCCGCGGCGGGACCGGCGGACAGAACGGGCAGGGCGGCAAGAAGCCCGGCGAGGACAAGATGTACGATACGGGGGGTGAGCACGGGAACGATCATCCTCTGCATTTCCGTCGGGCGGCCTGGCGTTCGCTGCTGCCACCGAAGCCCGCGAGAGAGATCCTCAGATCGAGCTCGGTTGCCGGTTCGACATTAGACGAACTGGTAAAGCGGCGCGAGAGGGAAAGGTCGACCGCAAGGCACTCGTTGCGAAAGCGCAGCCCAAGCCCGGCGCTCGTTGTGTTGGAGGTGTCGGCATCGAAGCGCCACTCGCTCGCCGCCGTCCAGTTCTCGTCGATCCGGTAGCTGCCGTCGATGGCAAGTTCGGACAGATCGTCGAACCGGTTTTCGCTGGGTTCCGCCGCGCGCCAGAGGTGCGAACCGGCGAGGTACAGCCGGTCGCCCTGATAGGCCGCCCGCGTTTCCGACCTTGAGATGTCGAAATTGTCTGCGATCAGCGACCGCGAGGTCACCCTGAACGTGTCGGCAAGGTTGTAGGTCACAGCCGCCAGCCAGTCCGAAGAGGTTCCCGAAAGCCCGGTATCGGCACCGAACTGGGCCGGCGCGTCGAACCGGTAGATCCGGCCCACCGTGGCGCCGATCGACCAGCCGTCGGGGTCATGGCGCGTCCACGTGACACCATAGTTGACGCGCAGCCCCTCTTCATACCGATCCGTGCCGGGAAAGCGCGACATCGAGAATAGATTGCCCTCGTCCAGCTCCACCACCGTGCTGTCTTCGTTCGGCACGGTGTCGCCCGAGGCCTCGCTCCATGCGATCTGGATGGCGGGCTCCAGGATATGGCGCGGGCCGCCCGGCATCTGGCGCTCATGCGGCCAGCGCAGCGTCACCGCACCGCCGCCCCGTACCCGGTCAAGCGTGCTGTCAAAGCTCGGGTCTTCGTTCACCACATAGGTGTCGACCGCGGCCTCTGCTTCGGCCTCGAAAACAAGACCCACCGGCAGGATGTGCGTGGCCTGCCAGTCCAGCCCGGCGGAAAGGCGCGACACGTCCCGCCCGACGCCGGGCAGGTCGGACGGTCGCGCAAGCGCCGCCACGTCGATGAACCCCCAGAGCGACCCGAGCGACGGGTCCTGCGCAAAGCGCTGCCGGATCCCGAATTCGAACAATTCGTTCGGCAATTCCCGCGCGGTCGGAACTTCCGAGGCGCGCAGCGTCCGGAACGAGGTGATCCCGGCCGAGAACAGCTGATCGTCCCGGATACGGGCGACCGTGATGTTGCTGTCCAGCCGGTCCTTCTCCGAATAGCCGTAATCGAAGAGATAGGAATTGTCGGTCACAAGCTCCACGTCGAAGCTCAGCTCGAAATTCCGCGGAAGATCGAAACCGCCCTCGGCAAAAAGGTAGGCGCGCGTGTCGCCGGGCACGATATCGTCGCGCGACACGGCCCCGTTGAACAGGATATCGCCATGCCGGAACACCTGCCGGTACCGTGCTTCGAGCGTCGTGGTCCGCCCCGAGATATAGGGCGAGAAGGTCAGATCCGCGTGCGCGCCGATCGGCACGAAATAGCCAAGCCGGATCCCGGTGCCCAGTTGCGTCCGCGTACGCAACTCGGGCGACAGGAAGCCCCGGGCACGGTCCAGCGTTGGGTCGGGCATCCTGAGCCGCGGGAAATAGGCGATGGGCACGCCGAGGAACCGGAACTGCGCGTCATCGAAGTAAAGCTGGCGTTCGGTTTCGTCGCGGATCACCTCGCGGGCGCGGATCTCCCAAAGGGGCGTGCCGCCTTCGCAGACCTCGCAACTCGACGCGGCCACGCGCGACAGGCGCGAATACCGGCCCGATACGCGGGCGATCTCCGCTGCCGCGATCTGAAGCTGGCGGTCGATCACGATCCGCGCGCTTCGAAGGATGCCCCGTCGCAGCGTGGCGTCAAGCTCGGCACTGTCGGCCAGGATGATGCTTTCGCCGCCGCCCTCAGACAGAAGGATCGGCCCATCGATCTGAAGCGTTTCATCCTCGCGGTTGTAGACGACCCGGCGCGCGGTCAGCTTCGCGCCGTCGTACAGCACCTCGACCGATCCTTCGGCGATCAGGATCCGGTCGCCCTCGATCGAAATCCGGTCGGCCACGAGCGACGCGGGGGCGGGCGGCGCCTCCTGCGCAACGGCAGGCACGGCCCAGGCGAGGGCCAGGGCGATCAGAAGGGCGGCGCGTCTCATCCGTCCTCCAGGTGCAGAAGCAGGCCGATCGGCAGAAGCGCGGCGGCCAGGGGTGGCCCCCAGGCGGCAAGGCTCACCGGCACCTGCCCGTTTTCGCCAAGGATCTGCGAAAAGTTGCGGATGAAGTACAGCGTGAAGCCGAGGCTCAGCGCCAGCACCACCATCAGGCCCGTACGCCCGAACCGCGCGGGCCGAAGCGTGAACCCCGCGGCCACCAGCACCATCGCCCCCAGAAGCACGGGCAACGCCATCTCCATCTGCAGCCAGACCTTGTGCTGACGCGCCGAAAAGCCAGCCGCCTCAAGCCGGTCAATGAAGCCGGGAAGCTCCCAGATCGGGATCGCCGAAGGCGTGCCGAAACTGTCTGCAATCTCGTCCCGCGTCAGGTTCGTCGGCACGAAGAACTCTTCGTGCAGTTTCGCATTGGCCTCGGGATTCGCCCCGCCGCCGAACGTCCATTCCTTCGCATCCTGAAGTGCCCAGACGCCGGGGCGAAGCTCCGCCTGCCGCGCCTCAAGCCGCGATTGCGGCGTGCCGCCCTCGCCAAAGGCAAGAAACGTCACCTCGAACAGCACCGTGCCGTCCAGGTTGGCGCGCGCGGCCCGGATCACCGTCTGCCCGGTTTCGCCCCCCTGTCGCAGCCACAGGCCCTCGGGGCTCACCGACAGGACACTCGACCTCTGGCCGAGATAGCGGTCGGCCAGCACCTCGTACTGCTTCGATGTCGCCGCCACGATCGGGTTCAGCACCGCGACGCCAAGCGCGCCCAGCGCCACCGCCACGAAGACCGGCGCGAAGACGGAGGTCAGCGCCGCGCGCCCGGCCGCCCGCGCGATCACCAGTTCGGAATTCCGCGACAGGTTCACGAACAGCGCAATCGCCGCGAGGATCGTGATCAACGGCAGGATCCGGTAGATCGACTCGGGCACATTCAGGAACGTCAGCGCCATCAGCGCCCCGAAACTGATCTCGACCGCGTTGAAGCGGCGGATCTGCTCCACCAGGTCGACAAGCGCCAGCATCAGGAACAGCCCCGCGAAGACCGCGAGAAAGGCAAACAGAAACCGCCGCGCGATATAGAGGTGCAGCGTCATGCCGGGCTCGCCCCCGGTTCGGCGCGCGCCCCGCGCCGCCGCCGCGACCGGCCCGCGTAAAGCAGGATGCCCGCCACGCCCAGCGCGCCGATCACCGGCGCGCCGTAAACCAGCGGCAGCGCCGACACCGACCGAAGGGCCGCATCCGCCATGGCGTTGTCGATCAGGTAGAGCACGATCACGAGTCCCACGGCCCCGAAGATCTGGTTCCAGATCCCGAACCGGCTGAACCCGCCCAGAAGCAGCGTGGCAAACCCGATCAGAGGTGCGATCACCGCCATCATCGGCTGGGTGAAGCGCTGGTGCCCTTCGACCTTCAGCTCCGCCAGGCTCACTCCAAGTTCCTCGGCCAGCGTCCCGTCACCCGTCAGAATCTCGGCGGTCGAAAGCTCCCGCAGGTTCCGCGCGTCCTCCCGCCCGGAACTGTCGATCAGCGAGGCCACGTTCTGCGCCAGCTCGTCGAAACTTGTGACCGCAAGCCGCCGGTCCCCGGGCGTGTAGGTCTGCGCGATGCCGTCATACATCACCAGCCGCGGGCCATCGTCGGTGCGCACCAGCTGCGCCCGGCTCGCGGTGTAACTCACCGTCCGTGCCGGATCGCGCCCGTCGCGCAGGTAGACATCCTGAAGTTCGCCCCGCCCCGTGATCGCCCGGATGTAAAGCGTGATCCCGTCATCGGGATGCACGAACCGCCCTTCCGTCAGAAGCCGCGCGGTCACGTTCTCTGCGATCTGCACCTGCCGGTCGGCGAGCCGCTCGAAACTCGCCGGCACCGCGAAATGCACCAGAAGTCCGGTGAAAAGCCCCACGATCAACCCGAAGGCCAGGACAGGCCGCGCCAGCCGGAAGGGGCCATAGCCGGTGGCCTGCACCACCACCATCTCGCTTTCCGAAGTCATCCGGTTCGCCGTGTAAACCGCTGCCACAAAAGCCGAAATCGGCAACACGATGCGGATTACATTGGGAAGCGTCAGCGCGGTGAATTCAAGGAATACCCCCGCCGACTGCCCGCTCGCGATCAGCCAGTCGAAAAGCCGCACCGCCCGGTTCACCCAGTAGATCAGCACAAGCACGACCGACGAAAAGCCGAAGATCACCATCAGCTGCGACAGCACGTATCTGTCGAATCTGCCCAATCTGCCCCGCTTTCGCTCGCTCGCCTTGCCTTCTTTTAGACCGGAGAGGTCCCGGGGCGCCAGCCCGCGCCGCGCGGAAATGGGCGGAATCTCCCCGCTGGTCATCCCCCCGCACCACAGCTAATCAGAGGGAAACCTGACCGACGGGGATCCGACATGACCGAGACGCCGAGCCTTGCCTTCACCGAAATCGATCTCGACAGCATCGCCAGTGCCGAGGGCCGCGTTGCCGTCTTCATCTCGCCCTCCGGAAAACTCGACCAGACAGCCCGGCGCGTAAACCGCCTGACCCGCGGCGCGCTGGAACGCTTCGCCGAAAGCAAGGCCTTCGCCAAGCTGCGCGAGGGCGAGGCGCGTGATCTCGCCTGGCCCACGGGGCTCGCGGCCGAGGCGCTTCAGGTCGTGAAACTCGATCGCCGGCCCGACGGCGAAGAGGCGCGCAAGGCCGGCATCGCCATCGGGCGTGCGGCGCGTGGCAAATCGGTCCTCGTGCTCGCCGGCAACATCCGCGGGATCGAGGATCTGGCGCTTGGCGCGCTCCTGCGCGCCTACGATTTCACCGATCACCGCTCGAAGAAGGACGACGACGCAGGCGACGACGGGGCGTCTCCTGGCAGCCTCACCTTCATGTGCTCCAAACCCGAAGAGGCCGAGGCCGCGGCCGCCGATGTGCCGGCCCTCGCCCAGGGCGTCTTCTTCACCCGTGATCTCGTCAACGCGCCCTCGAACGTGCTCACGACCACCGCCTTTGCCGATACGCTCAAGGCGTTGTCGAAGCTTGGCGCCAAGGTCACCGTCCTCGAAGAGGACAAGCTCGAAAAACTCGGCATGCGCGCGCTTCTGGGCGTGGGGCAGGGGTCTGAAAGCCCCTCCAAGGTCGTGGTCATCGAATGGAACGGCGGCGGCAAGGGCGAACGCCCCTTCGCGCTCGTCGGCAAGGGGGTTGTCTTCGACACCGGCGGGATCAGCCTCAAGCCCGCGGGCGGCATGGAAGACATGACGATGGATATGGGCGGCGCAGGCGTGGTCGCGGGCGTGATGAAGGCGCTCGCGCTCCGCAAGGCGAAGGCCAACGTCGTGGGCCTCGTCGGGCTCGTTGAAAACATGCCCGACGGCCGGGCCCAGCGGCCGGGCGACGTGGTGACCTCGATGAAGGGCGACACGATCGAGGTGATCAACACCGACGCGGAAGGCCGGCTCGTCCTCTGCGATGTCATTTGGTACGCGCAGGAAACCTATGATCCCGTGGGCATGGTTGATCTCGCGACGCTCACCGGCGCGATCATCATCGGGCTCGGGCACGAAAACGCGGGCGTTTTCTCGAATGACGACAACCTCTGCGAGGCCTTCCTCGCCGCGGCCAGGGCGGAAGGCGAAGGCGCCTGGCGGATGCCCCTGGGCGACGGCTACGACAAACAGCTGAAGTCCCGCATCGCGGATATGAAGAACGTGGGAGGCCGGCCGGCGGGTTCGATCACCGCCGCGCAGTTCCTCAAGCGCTTCGTGAAGGACGAAACGCCTTGGATTCACCTCGACATCGCCGGGGTGGCAAGCCTCAAGACTGAAGGCCCCCACGCCCCCAAGGGTGCCACGGGCTGGGGCGTCCTCGCGCTCAACCGCCTGATCGCCGACCGGTTCGAAACCGGCTCCTGATCGGTCGCGGGCGGCGGGCGAAATGGGCGCGGTCTTCTTCTATCACCTGACCCGCGATCCGGTGGAAGTGACGCTGCCGATGCTTCTTGGCCGCGCCCGCGAGGCGGGATGGCGCGTTCTCGTGCGCGGTGGCGACGCGGGCCGGCTCGACTGGCTCGACCAGAAGCTCTGGATGGGCGACGGCTTCCTCCCCCACGGGCTTGCGGGCGGCCCCCATGATGCTGATCAACCGGTTCTTCTGACCACAGGGGCTGCGGCTCCGAACGGTGCGGCCTGCCTCATGGCGGTCGACGGTGCATCGGTTTCGGCGGAAGAGGCGGGCGCGATGGAACGGGTCTGCATCCTCTTCGACGGCAACGATCCCGCGGCGGTCGAGGCCGCCCGCGGGCAGTGGCGCGATCTGACCAGCGCGGGCGTTTCGGCCCAGTACTGGAGCCAGGATGGCGGCCGCTGGCAGAAGAAGGCCGAAAGCGGCGCCTGAGCCCCTTCATTTTGGCCAAAATACTCCGGGGGGCTGAGCGCAGCGAGGCGGGGCAGAGCCCCATTCGATCGGCGCGCGCAGCGCGGCGATCCTACCGGACGACGAAAACCGAACAGCCCGCGTGACGCGCCACATATTCCTCAGTCGCGCCGGTGACAGGCCCGGTCGCGTCCGGACGATCCGAGGCCATCACGATCACATCCGCCCCGATCTCCCGCGCCACCGTCACAAGCACCGGTCCCAGATCCACGGCCAGATCGGTCTCCAGTCGCAGAAGCGTGTGCACCGGGCACCCGGTGCGCGCGGCGACGGCCCCCCCCGAAGGTCTTGAGCTTCGCGTCAGTCTCCGGCGGATTGGGCGCAATCGCGGTGGCGGCGGTCCGCACCACCCCGACGAGCGTCAGATGCGTTCCCCGCGCGGTCGCAAGATATCCCGCCTCCGTGACGGCTTTCCCCAGGCTTCCAGTATGCGCAAGATCCACCGGCACCATGACGGACCTGGTCATGCGGTTTCTCCTTCATGTCGCGTTGGCGCTGCAGGTAGCATCCTCTGGGCAGAACGAAGTTGACCGAACGCAAAGACGCGTCACAAGGCCCTGGTTCAAAAACGGAAACGGCCCCCGAAGGGGGCCGCATCAGAGCCGGTTTGCGCCTGGTCAGAGGCCGATCTGATCGCCAACCGCCACCAGATCCGCCACCACCTTCGCGGCGGCATCCGCCAGGTCGGGCGTCGCGCTGGCCTGCGCCTCGCGGGCCTCGGCCAGCAGGCTCTCCAGGTAGTCGCGCGTCACTTCATCCTTCGCCATCGCGGCCTCGGCCAGAACCGTCGTACCCTCCGCGGTGATCTCGGCGAAACCGCCGGTCACCAGGTAGGATTCCGAGCCGGATCCGGTTTCCACCGTCAGAAGCCCGGGCCGAAGCGTCGTGATCGTCGGCGCATGGTCGGGCATCGCCGTCATGTCGCCATCGGCGCCCGGGATCCGGACGGCCCTGGCCTCCAGCGACGCGAGGCGCCGCTCGGGGCTGACCAGATCGAATTGCATCGTGTCCGCCATCTTCTTTTCCTTGTCGGAACCGACCTCCCGTCCCGCCTCCCCGTCCGTCCGCCAAGCCTGCTATCGAGGGCACGCTTGGTGGACGGGCGGGGAGGCGGGGCGGGGGGCCGGTATTAACTCAAGCCGCTTCCGCCGCCAGTTTCTCGGCCTTGGCCTTCACCTCTTCGATCCCGCCGACCATGTAGAAGGCCGCCTCGGGCAGGTGATCGTATTCGCCCGCCACGACCGCCTTGAAGGACGAGATCGTGTCTTCGAGCGGCACCTGCACGCCGTCCGAGCCGGTGAACACCTTCGCCACGTCGAAGGGCTGCGACAGGAAGCGCTGGATCTTCCGGGCCCGGGCCACGGTCAGCTTGTCCTCTTCCGAAAGTTCGTCCATCCCGAGGATCGCGATGATGTCCTGCAGCGACTTGTAGCGCTGGAGGATCCCCTGAACGTCACGGGCCACCTGGTAGTGCTCTTCACCCACGATCGCCGGGTCGAGGATCCGGCTTGTGGAGTCGAGCGGGTCCACGGCGGGGTAGATGCCGAGTTCCGAAATGGCACGCGACAGAACGGTCGTCGCGTCGAGGTGGGCGAAGGTCGTGGCCGGCGCGGGGTCGGTCAGGTCGTCCGCGGGCACGTAAACCGCCTGGATCGAGGTGATCGACCCGGCCTTCGTCGAGGTGATCCGTTCCTGCATCGCGCCCATGTCGGTCGCGAGCGTCGGCTGATAGCCCACCGCCGAAGGGATACGGCCCAGAAGCGCCGACACCTCGGAACCGGCCTGCGTGAACCGGAAGATGTTGTCGACGAAGAACAGCACGTCCGTTCCCGACTGGTCGCGGAACTGCTCGGCCAGCGTCAGGCCGGTCAGCGCGACGCGGGCACGCGCCCCCGGAGGCTCGTTCATCTGGCCATAGACCAGCGCCACCTGGCTTTCCGAAAGGTTGTCGGGCTTGATGACCGAGCTTTCGATCATCTCGTGATAAAGGTCGTTGCCCTCGCGTGTCCGCTCGCCGACACCGGCGAAAACCGAGAAGCCCGAGTGCACCTTCGCGATGTTGTTGATCAGTTCCATGATGAGAACCGTCTTGCCCACGCCGGCGCCGCCGAAGAGACCGATCTTGCCGCCCTTGGAGTAGGGGGCCAGAAGGTCCACAACCTTGATGCCGGTGACCAGGATTTCCGATTCCGTCGACTGCTCGATGAACTCGGGCGCCGGCTGGTGGATCGGGCGGCGCTCCTCCGCCTCGACGGGGCCACCTTCGTCCACGGGCTCGCCCACGACGTTCAGGATCCGGCCAAGCGTCGCGTTGCCCACGGGCACCGTGATCGGGCCGCCGGTGTCCGTCACTTCCTGGCCGCGCACGAGGCCTTCGGACGAATCCATCGCGATCGTGCGGACGGTGTTTTCACCAAGGTGCTGGGCGACCTCCAGAACCAGGCGGTTGCCATGGTTGTCGGTCTCCAGCGCGTTCAGAATTTCGGGCAGATGGTCGTCGAACTGCACGTCGACGACAGCGCCGATCACCTGGGTGATTTTGCCTTTTGCGTTTGCCATCTCTTACGGTCTCCCGGGGTTCTCAGAGCGCCTCGGCGCCCGAAATAATTTCGATCAGTTCGTTGGTGATGACCGCCTGACGCGAACGGTTGTACTGGATCGTCAGCTTGTCGATCATCTCGCCCGCGTTGCGGGTTGCGTTGTCCATGGCGCTCATCCGGGCGCCCTGTTCCGAAGCGGCGTTTTCCAAAAGCGCCGCAAAGATCTGCGTGGCCACGCCGCGCGGCAGAAGATCGGCGAGGATCGCCTCTTCGTCCGGCTCGTAGTCGTAAAGCGTTGCCGTGCCGGCCTCTTCTTCCGCATCGTCGAATTTCGCCGGGATGATCTGCTGTGCCGTGGGCACCTGGGCGATCACCGACTCGAAGGTGTTGAAGAAGATCGTCGCGACGTCGAAATCGCCGGCATCGAAGCGGGCCAGAAGATCTTTCGCGATATCCGCGGCGTTCTGATACCCGATCCGCTTCACCTCGCTCAGGTCGACATGGTCGATCAGGTGATCGCCATAGTCCCGGCGAAGCTGCTCGCGCCCCTTCTTGCCGACGGTGATGATCTTCACCGTTTTGCCTTTGGCAAGAAGATCGGCGGCATGCGCCTTCGCAAGCTTCACGATCGAGGAGTTGAAGCCCCCGCAAAGGCCCCGCTCCGCCGTCATGACGACCAGAAGGTGCACGTACTCCTTGCCAGTGCCGGCCAGAAGCTTCGGTGCGCTGTCGGATCCCTCGACCGAGGAGGCAAGGCCCGCAAGCACGGCATTGAACCGTTCCGCATAGGGCCGGGCCTGTTCGGCCGCGTCCTGCGCCCGCCGCAGTTTTGCGGCGGCCACCATCTGCATGGCCTTCGTGATCTTCCGAGTGTTCTTCACACTCTGGATCCGGTTTTTCAGGTCCTTAAGGCTGGGCATTTAATCTGTCCCTCCGGCCGCTCTTCACGAGAAGCCTTTGGCGAACTCGTCCAGAACTTTCTTGACCCGTTCTGCCGCGTCATCCTTGATCTTCGGATCTTCGTTGGTGATCCAGTCGAGAAGATCGGTGTGCTTCGTCCGCAGGTGGTTCAGAAGCCCGCTCTCGAACCGGCCCACGTCCGAGACGGGGATATTGTCGAGATAGCCGTTCGTGCCCGCGAAGATGACGCAGACGATTTCGGCGTTGGTCAGCGGCGAATACTGCGGCTGCTTCATCAGTTCCGTCAGGCGCGCGCCCCGGTTCAGAAGCCGCTGGGTCGCGGCGTCGAGGTCGGAGCCGAACTGCGCGAACGCCGCCATCTCGCGATACTGGGCAAGCGACAGCTTGACCGGGCCCGCAACCGACGACATCGCCTTCGTCTGGGCCGAAGAGCCCACGCGCGACACCGACAGACCGGTGTTCACGGCGGGGCGGATGCCCTGGAAGAACAGGTCGGTTTCAAGGAAGATCTGGCCGTCGGTGATCGAGATCACGTTGGTCGGGATGAACGCCGAAACGTCGCCGCCCTGGGTTTCGATGATCGGCAGCGCCGTCAGCGAGCCCGCGCCATTGTCCTCGTTCAGCTTCGCCGAACGCTCGAGCAGGCGGGAGTGCAGATAGAACACGTCACCCGGATAGGCTTCACGCCCCGGCGGGCGGCGCAGAAGAAGCGACATCTGGCGATAGGCCACGGCCTGCTTCGACAGGTCATCGTAGATGATCAGCGCATGGCGGCCGTTGTCGCGGAAGTATTCCGCCATCGCGGTCGCGGCATAGGGGGCGAGGAACTGCATCGGCGCCGGGTCCGACGCGGTCGCGGCCACGACGATCGAGTAATCGATCGCGCCCGATTCTTCGAGGCGCTTCACGAGCTGCGCGACGGTCGAACGCTTTTGCCCGATCGCGACGTAAACGCAGTAAAGCTTCTTCGATTCGTCGTCGCCGGCTGCGTCGTTGTAGGACTTCTGGTTCAGGATCGTGTCGAGCGCCACGGCGGTTTTGCCGGTCTGGCGGTCGCCGATGATAAGTTCCCGCTGGCCGCGGCCGATCGGGATCATCGCGTCGATCGCCTTGAGGCCCGTTGCCATCGGTTCGTGCACCGATTTGCGCGGGATGATGCCCGGGGCCTTCACGTCCGCCACGCGGCGTTCGGCGGCCTTGATCTCGCCCTTGCCGTCCAGGGGGTTGCCGAGGCCATCGACGACCCGGCCCAGAAGCGCGTCACCCGCAGGCACGTCCACGATCGAATTCGTGCGCTTGACGGTGTCGCCTTCCTTGATGTCCCGGTCAGAGCCGAAGATCACGACGCCGACGTTGTCGCTTTCGAGGTTCAGGGCCATCCCCATGATGCCGCCCGGAAACTCGACCATCTCGCCCGCCTGGACGTTGTCGAGGCCATAGACCCGCGCGATACCGTCACCGACGGACAGCACACGGCCCACTTCGGCGACTTCGGCTTCCTGTCCGAAGTTCTTGATCTGCTCCTTCAGGATGGCAGAGATTTCGGCGGCTTGGATTCCCATTTATCCGACCTCTTTCATGGTGTTCTTGAGCGCGGCGAGCTTGGAGCGGATCGAAGTGTCGATCATCCGAGAGCCGACCTTTACGACGAGGCCGCCGATGAGGCTTTCATCGACGGCGGTGTTCAGTTTGACGTCTTTTCCGACACGGGCCTTCAGCGTTTCGGCAAGCTTGGCCTGCTGATCTTCGGTCAGCGGCTGGGCCGAGGTCACATCGGCCTCGATCTCGCCCTTCTCGTCGGAAATCATCCGCTCGAGCGCGGCGACGAGCTGCGGCAGCACGAACAGGCGTCGTTTCGCGGCCATCAGGGCGAGCGTATTCTTCAGGATGTCGGACAGGCCCGCCGTTTCCGCGATGGCCGTCACCGCGGCGCCCTGTTCGTGGCGGCTGTAAACCGGCGAATGGATGACGCCACGGAACTCCGCACTTTCCTTCAATGCCGCGCCCAGCGTTCCCACATCGCTTTCGAGGGTCGCAAGCGCGTTGCCCTCTTTCGCCAGTTCAAAGATCGCCGTGGCATAGCGGCCAGCAATACCTGTCGAGATCGAAGCTGGTTCGGACACGTCCACCCTTTCGTTCTTGTCTGGCCAGGCACCACTGTATTGGGGCGCACAAGCCTGTCTTGGTGGTTCCCCGCCGGGCACCCCCGAAAATCAGCGGTGATGTAACAGAGGTCTCTGGGGCTCGCAACCGCCTTGCCGTGACATTCGCGCGCGAAAATATATATAGATATCAATGTCTAATGCGAACTGCGACCGTTTGCGCGCCTCGGGTGCACGAAAAAAGCGCCCCTGCGGCAGGCATTCGGACGATTCCGCGCTCACACCGGTTTCGGGGCCGGGCTCGCGATGCCGTCTAATATTTTCAATGGCTTCTTCACCGCCTCGCGCAGGCCGCGCCGGGGCGGGGCGGGGATTTGCTTCTTCACTTCCAGAAGAAGCACACCGCCCGCCAGCGAATTCGAAAGCTTCCGCCCCACGCCTTCCCAGACCCGCGCGGTCTTCATCCAGAACGGCTTCGACGATGGCGGCTGAAACAGCGCCGCAGCGTGGCGTTCGGCCTGGAAGCCGTGAAACTTCATCTGCGCCTCAAGCTGCGACAGCGAATAGGGGCGGCCGAAGCCGAAGGGTGTCGCATCGTTCTTCGACCAGAGCCCGGCGCGGTTCGGCACGATGAACAGCGCGCGGCCCTCGGGTGCGAGGGTGCGATAGACCTCTTCGATCACCGCGGGGGGGTTCTCCGATGTCTCGAGCCCGTGAAGAACGATCAGCCGGTGCACCGTTTCCGTCTCGATCGGCCAGAGCGTTTCCTCGCACAGAACCGCCATGTTCGGCTCCCCCGGCGGCCAGGGCATCACGCCTTGCTGGCCGGGCATCAGCGCGATCACCCGCTGCGCCTCGCCGATGAACGGGCGCAGAAGCGGCACGGCGAATCCGAAGCCCGCCACATTCATCCCCCGCGCCTCGGGCCAGAGCGTGCGCACCTGGTCGCGGATCGAGCGCTGTGCGGCCCGGCCGAGGCCGGTGCGGTAGTAGAACGACCTGAGGTCGAGCACATCGAGATGCATTGCGGGCCGGCCCGGGCTGCTGCAAGGTTCGCCCGAACCATAGCGCAGGAGAAAGGAAACGCCATGTCCCTGGAAATCGTCACCATCCCCTGCCGCAGCGACAACTACGCTTTCCTGATCCACGATGCGGACTCGGGCCGCACCGCGCTTGTCGATGCGCCGGAAACCGCGCCGCTCGTGGATGCGCTAGAGGCACGGGGATGGGGGCTCGATGAACTCTGGATCACCCATCACCACGGCGACCATGTCGAGGGTGTCGAGGATTTGCGCGCGCGCTACGGCTGCAAGGTCACGGGGGCTGCGGCCGACCGGCACCGGCTTCCCGATCTCGATCGCGAGGTGGCCGAGGGCGACAGTTTCGATTTCGCCGGCGAAACCGTCACCGTGATGGACGTCTCCGGCCACACTGTCGGCCATATTGCGTTCTATGTGCCCGGCGCGCGGGCCGTCTTCACGGCCGACAGCCTGATGGCGCTCGGCTGCGGCCGCGTGTTCGAAGGCAACTTTCCCCAGATGTGGGACAGCCTCTCGAAGCTCGCCGCCCTGCCGCCCGAGACGGTCGTCTATTCCGGTCACGAGTACACCGAGGCCAACGCCCGCTTCGCCCTGACCATTGAACCGGAAAATCCCGATCTTATATCGCGGAAAGACGCGGTTACGGCGGCCCGGGGGGCGGGTAAGCCGACCGTCCCCTCAACGCTAGCCGATGAACTCAAGACCAACCCCTTCCTGCGCGCCGGCCGCCCCGAGGTGAAGGCGCTGATCGGGATGCCGGATGCCAGCGATGCCGAGGCTTTCGCAGAGATCCGCCAGCGCAAGGACAGGTTCTGAGGCCGCCCGATTCGCGGGCACACATCGTGACTCGAATTCGCCACGCATCGAATTGTGAGCGGATTTGCACAAAAAAACCTTGAAGCTTTGGAATTATAACCGAAGTCTAATCTTACGAGGCCATGGTCAGAGGGCTCTCGCGCCCCCGGCCACCACCAGTAAAGGAGCACGTCGACGTGCCGTCGTTTTCGAATACGCTCGAGCAAGCCATTCACGCAGCGCTGGCCCTGGCCAATGCGCGGCGTCACGAACTTGCAACCCTGGAACACCTGCTGCTTGCCCTGATCGACGAGCCGGACGCGGCGAAGGTGATGCAGGCCTGCTCGGTGGATCTGGATGTGCTGCGAAAGACGCTTCTGGATTTCATCGAGGATGATCTGTCGACCCTCGTCACCGATATCGACGGGTCGGAAGCGGTGCCGACCGCGGCCTTCCAGCGCGTGATCCAGCGCGCCGCGATCCATGTGCAATCCTCGGGCCGGACGGAAGTGACCGGCGCGAACGTCCTGGTCGCGATCTTCGCGGAACGGGAATCGAATGCCGCCTATTTCCTGCAGGAGCAGGAGATGACGCGCTATGACGCGGTGAACTTCATCGCCCACGGCGTGGCCAAGAACCCCTCGTTCGGGGAAAGCCGCCCGGTGCAGGGCAGCCAGGAGTTCGAGGAGGAAACCCAGGCCGCCGAGGACGACAACAAAAGCGAAAGCGCGCTTGCCAAATACTGTGTCGACCTGAACGCCAAGGCGCGGCAGGGCGATGTCGATCCGCTGATCGGGCGCGAGCACGAGGTGGAACGCTGTGTGCAGGTGCTGTGCCGCCGCCGCAAGAACAACCCGCTTCTGGTGGGTGATCCAGGCGTGGGCAAGACGGCGATCGCCGAGGGCCTGGCCCGCAAGATCGTGAATGCCGAGGTGCCCGAGGTGCTGTCCGGCGCGACGATCTATTCGCTCGACATGGGCGCGCTTCTGGCCGGCACCCGCTATCGCGGGGATTTCGAGGAACGCCTGAAGGCGGTGGTCAGCGAGCTTGAGGATCACCCCGACGCGGTGCTTTTCATCGACGAGATCCATACCGTGATCGGTGCCGGCGCGACATCCGGCGGCGCGATGGATGCCTCGAACCTCCTGAAGCCCGCGCTTCAGGGCGGCAAGCTGCGCTGCATGGGCTCGACCACCTACAAGGAATTCCGCCAGCATTTCGAGAAGGACCGCGCGCTCAGCCGCCGGTTCCAGAAAATCGACGTGAACGAGCCGACGGTGGAAGACAGCGTGAAGATCCTGAAGGGCTTGAAGCCCTATTTCGAGGAACATCACGACATCAAGTACACCGCGGAAGCCATCAAGACGGCGGTGGAACTTTCGGCCCGCTACATCAACGATCGGAAGCTGCCGGACAAGGCCATCGACGTGATCGACGAGGCGGGCGCGGCCCAGCACCTTGTCGCGGAATCGAAGCGGCGCAAGACGATCGGCGCAAAGGAGATCGAGGCGGTCGTCGCCAAGATCGCCCGGATCCCGCCGAAGAACGTGTCGAAGGACGATGCCGAGGTTCTGAAGGATCTGGAAAGCACGCTGAAGCGCGTGGTCTTCGGGCAGGACAATGCCATCGAGGCGCTGGCAAGCTCGATCAAGCTGGCCCGCGCGGGCCTGCGCGAGCCTGAAAAGCCGATCGGCAACTACCTTTTCGCCGGGCCCACGGGCGTCGGCAAGACGGAAGTCGCGCGGCAGCTGGCCAGTTCGCTGGGCGTCGAGCTTCTGCGCTTCGACATGTCGGAATATATGGAGAAGCACGCCGTCAGCCGCCTGATCGGCGCGCCCCCGGGCTATGTGGGCTTCGACCAGGGCGGGCTTCTGACCGACGGCGTCGACCAGCACCCGCATTGCGTGCTGCTTCTGGACGAGATCGAAAAGGCGCACCCGGATGTGTACAACATCCTTCTGCAGGTGATGGATCACGGCAAGCTGACGGATCACAACGGCCGCCAGGTCGATTTCCGAAACGTGATTCTGATCATGACCTCGAACGCGGGCGCGCAGGAACTGGCGAAGGCCGCGATCGGCTTTGGCCGCGACCGGCGCGAGGGCGAGGATACGGCGGCGATCGAACGCCAGTTCACGCCGGAATTCCGCAACCGCCTCGACGCGGTGATCAGCTTCGCACCGCTCGGCAAGGAGGTGATCCTGCGGGTGGTCGAGAAGTTCGTGCTGCAGCTCGAGGCGCAGCTGATGGACCGGAACGTGACCATCGAACTGACGAAGCCCGCCGCCGAATGGCTGGCCGAGAAAGGCTATGACGACAAGATGGGCGCGCGCCCGCTTGGCCGCGTGATCCAGGAAAACATCAAGAAACCGCTCGCCGAAGAGCTTCTGTTCGGGAAGCTCATGAAGGGCGGCGTCGTCAAGGTGGGCGTGAAGGACGGCAAGATCGATCTTCGGATCGAGCCGCCCGAAACGCGCCGGCTGTCGTCGAAGAAGCCGCCTCTGCTGACGGCGGACTAAGGCTTGCGGAGAGACAGGAGACGGCCCCGGCATCGGGGCCGTTTTCGTTTCTGACGCAAAATCAATGCCTTAGGGAATCGAGCCTGGTGGGGTGCTGATGACGGGACGTCCGGGAGCAAAGGCTATCCTGTTCTTCCGCAGCGCGATCGTCACGATCCTGCGCGATAAGGATCCGGCGATCCCCTTTCCGAATTGCTGGGATCTTCCCGGCGGCGGGTTGGATCCCGATGAGGACGCGATTTCCGCCGTCACGCGCGAGATCGAAGAGGAGATCGGACTGATCTACCCCAGATCCGCCTTCGTCTGGCAGCGGACGTACACAAGCCCGGCAGGCATGGTGTCGCAATTCTTTGCCGGGCCGATCACGGCCGCGCAGATCGGGGCCATTCGCCTCGGCGACGAAGGGCAGCGATGGTGCATGATGGAGGGCCGGGACTTCGTCGGCCGAGCGGATGTTGTCCCCCATTTCAGATCACGGGTTGCCGAGTGCCTTGGCGCGCTGGGGCTCTGGTCGCCAACTGCGCAGGGGATCACTGTGCCGTGCGCGCCGCCTACGGGCGCCGCGCCAGAAGAACCCCCACCGCCATCAGCGCGATCCCCGCGGCGCGCAGGGGGGTAAGCGTGGCCTGCCGCGATCCGAAGAGGGCGTAGTGATCGATCAGCGCCGCCGCGACAAGCTGGCCCAGAAGAACGAAGAACACAGCGTTCCCGACGCCGAAGCGCGGCGCGATCCAGGTGATCGTGAGAACGTAGAAGGCGATCAGCAGGCCCGCGAGAAAAAGGTGTTTCGGCTGGGCAGGCAGGGTCGCAATGGCGCGGGTACCGCCGGTCAGCAGCATCGCCCCGAGCGCCGTCAGAAGCGCCACGAGAAAAAGCACCACCGCCGCCGCCGCGGGAGAGCCGACGCGCACGCCGAGTGCGGCATTGAGCGCCGCGAGTAGCGGGATGCCGACACCGGCGAGAAACATGATCGAGGCATAGCCGACGGCTGGGGGCATTGAGGGCTCCGGTCTGGAAGATCAGGGGGCGAAAAGAGTGGCGGTCGCCGTGGCCACCGGCTTGCCGCTGTCCTCGGCTGTCATCGTGGCGCGGGCGAAGGTGATGGCGCGGCCCGCGCGCACGATCTCGGCCCGGCAGAGGATCGCGGGGCCGGTGCCGGGGCGCAGAAACTGGGTGTCGAGGTTCGTCGTCGCGAAGGGCGTGAAAACCCCGCGCGCCGCAGAGGCGGCGAGCACCATCGAGGTGTCGGCCATCGCCGCGAGCGCCTGGCCCGAGACGATCCCGCCCACGCGCGCAAGCCGGTCGGTCAGCGCCATGCGGGTGATCACGTGATCGGGCGCGGCCTGGGTGACCTCGATCCCGAGATCGAGAACCCACGGCGCGAAGTTTTCGTGCAGGGCGGCGGTGAGGGCATCAGGTGTCATGGGCTGCACGCTAGCCCAAGCCTTGACGCCGATCAAAGCGCGCGTTGCACTCTGGGCGATACTGAATGCTGACACTGGCGCGAACCGGAGATATGCGATGCTGAGACCCTTTCTTGTTCTACTGCTAACCGCCAGCCCCGCCCTGGCCCAGGATGTGGTGGAGGGGCAGCGGATCTTCGAAAGCTTCTGCGTCGCCTGTCACGGGCCCGAAGGCCTGGGCGACGGGCCGATGGCGCCGCTTCTGGAGGTGCTGCCCGCCGACCTGACGGCGCTGGCTGAGCGGAACGGCGGCACCTTCCCGATCGCTGCCGCCGCTGGCCGGATCGACGGGCGCGACCCGATCCTGAGCCATGGCGGGCCGATGCCGCTGTTTGGCTGGTTCTTCGAGGGCGAGGATACGGCGGTGAAGACCGAAACCGGCCAGCCCATGATGACGAGCCAGGGGATCGCCGACATCCTTGCCTATCTCGAAACGATCCAGCGCTAGATCAGCCGCAGATCCCGTTCAGTTCCGCGCCCTCCCACGGCAGGGCGATTTCGTCGCGCGGCACGGATTCGCGCGCCGCGGCCTGGGGGAAAACCTGCCGCACAAGTCTTAACAATTCCGCCGTGCGGGGGGCGGTGGGGGCGAGGGCGCGGCAGCAGACGAATTCCTCGACGATGACGCCCTGCTGTTCGTAGGCGTAGGCGAGGAAGGGTTTCTCGGGATCGATCTCGATCAGGTAGGGATCGTCGCTCTCGATATGCTCGGTCATCGCCTTCAGCGGATGGTAGCCCGTGACCTCCCGGTTCTGCCATTGCCAGACATGGACAAGCTCGTGCGCGAAGCGCATCGACTGGCGCAGCGATTTCGCCTCTGGATAACCCGCGAGGAAATCGGCGCGCCAGTGTTCGCGGGTGTAGAAGACGCGGTCTGAGAGGACGAAGGCGGGGAACCGGCCCTTTACGGGCAAGTCCCTGGGCGGAAAGAGTTTTTCCCGGCAGGTCGTGCGCGGTTTCGGCGGCACTGTTGGCCGGAGCAGCCCCACGGCGGCGCCCCGGGTGATGCGGACGGGGGCGATGTCGATCGCGTCGCCCAAAACGGTGCCGGTGAAGGCCCGCTCGGTCTCCGTCAGGGGCCGGGAGGCGCAGGCGGCGAGGGCAAGAACGGCAAGGCAGATCAGCACGCGCATGGGGCAAGGATGGGGGCCTCGGGCGGGCTTTGTAAAGCGCCGGTTTCGGGGCGGCGCACGGTGGGGCAACACCTGCCCCGATGCTGGGTTCTGGTTGATTTCGCCGGGGGTCACACGGTGTACACAGCGCGTACACCGCCCGTACACCGCCGGATCGGCCTGCCGCGCACGGTTGATTTACCTCAGTGCAGGTAACCTGTCTTGCGATAGTCTTAACCTGAACCGCGAAACCGGGAGGACATCATGCGGATAAAGGCAGCGTTTCTGGGAGGCACAGGCCTTCTTTTACTGGCCTGCGCGCCACCCCCCGAAGTGTCGGGCCGGGCGCTTTTCGTCGAGCATTGCGCGGCGTGCCACGGCACGGATGCCCGCGGCGGCGGCCCGCTGGCGGCGGGGCTGGACCGTACGGTGCCCGATCTGACGATGATAGCGAAACGACACAATGCCGCCTTCCCCATGGCCCAGGTGATGAGCCAGATCGACGGCTACCGCCGGGCGCGGGCGGGCGATGTGGTGATGCCGGAATTCGGCGCGGCGCTTCAGGCCGGCGATCTGGTGCTGTTCGACACCGGCGACGGGATCGTTTCGCCAACGCCCGAGCGGCTTGTGGACCTCGCTCTCTACCTCAAGTCGATCCAGCGCTAGCGGAGGCTCGGGATCAGGATCGAGAGCGCGAGGCTCGACGTCACGGTGCCGAGGATCAGGCTGCGCAAGCTGAGAAGCGTGCTTGAGACGGGCATCAGGGCGGAGGCGATCAGGAGCGCGAGGAAGACGAGGGCGAGGGCCACGAGGATCTTGCGCCGGGCGGGCCCGGGCACGCGCGAGAGCGCAAGGCCGGGGAGCGGCGCGAGGATCAGTGCGATGGTGAAGAGAAGCCCGATGCCGGGGACGCCGTCGATGAACCAGACCACGAGCCAGGGCGTCAGCGGGAGGAGGAGGACAGGCGTGGCCATCGCGGCGAAGAAGCCGAGGACGAGGCGCGAAATGCGCCCGGCGGCGGTGGCGGGTTCGGTGGACAAGGGACGGGGGCCTTTCCGGGGATCTTGGCCGGGGAGCGTAGGGGGAAACGGCTTTGGCGGCTAGGGGCGGGGGGCGCCGCGTCTCGCATCCGGGAACGGGGGGGTGGTTCGGGGGGCGGTGGGTTGAAAACCCACCCTACGGGGGTGTGCGGCAGAGGGGGAGGTCCCGGAGCAGGTCCGGGACGGCGGCGGGGTGACGTGGCTTCGGGGGCACCCGGCGCGGGGTGAAAGCGCTTCGGCGCCGCCGTGCCAGCAATCCGGAGGGGTGGCGCGTTTGCGGGCACCCGGCACGGAGTCAAGGCGCGTCAGCGCCGCCGTGCCAGCGCAGGCCCGTTCCGGCGGGCCGGCGCTACTCTGGCGGTGGGGCTGCTGTGTCGGGGGCGTGCGGGGGGGAGGGATAAAGTGTGGGGTGGAGGGGGGTGGGAGCGCCGGCCCACGGGCCTGCGGTGGTGGGGCTTACAAATGAAAGATAGGCAAGAACCTTTGAAGATCACCTGAAAAGGTGATGGCTTTTTCTTGATCGCCTTGCACACGTCACACTATGGATTATTACCGTCGAGATAGTCTGCGAACTCTTCCGTAAACTCGAACCTTTCGACATTGTTGTAAGTGGTTTCCTTCACCGCCCCATAGTTCTCCATGACCTTCAATTTTGAGATCAAGCCATCGTGATCTTCAAAGTAATAGTAGAAAATGGGATTATTTGGGGCACCATTGTATGCCCAGCCCCTTTCTAGCAATACGAATTCACGAACAAACGGCTCCTTTCGATGATCAGTTCGCATCTCTTGAATCAATTCGGGAATTTTCTCTTCCAGTTCGTCAAATGAACGCTTTCTAGCTACTGAAAATCCTCGCAACTCAATTGTTGCGGCTGCTTCTGCGAACTCTTTCCATTCTCTAAGAAGCTCGACAGGGTAGTTGATGTCATCGACATCGATCAACCGACTACAAGTTTGGCATAGCCAGACCCCGTTCGACTCGTCGGACCGAGCCACACTCTCAATGGAAATATCGTATCTAGGTCCGCCAGGTGAGGCAGCAGATATGTGCGCGGCGACTCCGATACTTGCGGAACCGCCTTGGGCATCGGGACCGACAGTTGGTTTTCGACACTCTGGGTTCGAGCAACGATAACCGGTTCGCCGAGCGATGATTTCCTTGATCGACGCCTTAAACTCGTCTCTCAAACATCCAACTCCTCCACGAACCGCGCATTCTCCTGGATGTACTGGAACCGCAGTTCCGGCTTCTTCCCCATCAGCCGTTCCACGAGGTCTCCGGTTTCGCCCGGTTCGTCCTCGTCGATGGTGACGCGGATGAGTTTGCGGGAGGCCGGATCCATCGTGGTTTCCTTCAGGTCCTTGGCGTCCATTTCGCCGAGGCCCTTGAAGCGGGAGACGTCGATCTTGCCTTTGCCGCCTAGGCCCTTTTCGAGCCAGTGATCGCGTTCGGCCTCGTCAAGCGCGTAGATGCGGCGTGCGCCCTGGGTCAGGCGGAAGAGGGGCGGGCAGGCGAGGTACAAATGCCCCGCGTCGATCATCGGGCGCATCTGGGTGAAGAAGAAGGTCATCAGGAGCGAGGCGATATGGGCGCCGTCGACATCGGCGTCGGTCATGATGATGACCTTGTCGTAGCGCAGGTCGTCGAGGTTGAAGCGCGTGCCCATGCCGGTGCCGAGCGCGTCGCAGAGATCCTTGATTTCCGCGTTTTGCGTCAGTTTCGACGAGGCCGCGCCGAGGACGTTCAGGATCTTGCCGCGCAAGGGCAGCATGGCCTGGAATTCGCGGTGGCGGGCGGCCTTGCCGGAGCCGCCGGCGCTGTCGCCCTCGACCAGGAAGATCTCCGTCCCGTCGCGTTGCTGGCGGGAGCAGTCGACGAGCTTGCCGGGGAGGCGGAGTTTCTTGGTTGCCGTCTTGCGGGCGGTTTCCTTTTCCTGCTTGCGGCGCAGCCGTTCCTCGGCGCGCAGGACGAGGAAATCGAGGATGGCGCCCGCGGATTTCGTATCGGCCGCCAGCCAGTTGTCGAAGTGATCGCGCACCGCGCCTTCGACCATCTTCTGTGCGGCCTCGGTTGAAAGGCGGTCTTTCGTCTGGCCCACGAATTGCGGGTCGCGGATGAAGACGGAGACGAGCGCGCAGCCCCCCGTCAGCAGGTCTTCCCGGGTGATCTGGCCGGATTTGCGGTTGCCGGCGAGTTCGCCATAGGCGCGGATGCCCTTGAGGATCGCGGCCCAGAAGCCGCTTTCATGGGTGCCGCCTTCGGGCGTGGGGACGGTGTTGCAGTAGGACTGGATGAAGCCGTCGCGGGACGGCGTCCAGTTGATCGCCCATTCGACCTTGCCGGGCTGGCCGAACTTTTCGCGGAAGTCGACGGTGCCCGAGAAGGGGCGTTCGGCATAGGTGGTGGCGGACCCCAGCGTTTCGCCCAGGTAATCGGAGAGGCCGCCGGGGAAGTGGAACTTGGCCTCGGTGGGCGTTTCTCCGTCGTCGACCTCGGATTTCCAGCGGATCTCGACGCCTGAGAAGAGATAGGCCTTGGAGCGGGCCATCTTCAGAAGGCGGGCGGGCTTGAGCTTGAGGTGCCCGAAGATCTCGGCATCGGGGTGGAAGGTGACGGTGGTGCCGCGGCGGTTCGGGGTGGGGCCGAGGGACTGGACGGGCCCCTGCGGGATGCCGCGGGAGAATTCCTGGGCGAAAAGTTCGCGGTTCCGGGCAACCTCGACGCGGAGCGTGTCGGAGAGCGCGTTCACCACCGAGACGCCGACACCGTGGAG
Source organism: Ovoidimarina sediminis (assembly GCF_032586175.1). NCBI lineage: Bacteria > Pseudomonadati > Pseudomonadota > Alphaproteobacteria > Rhodobacterales > Roseobacteraceae > Ovoidimarina > Ovoidimarina sediminis. The sequence goes on along the minus strand of NZ_JAWHTE010000022.1, from coordinate 2,588 downwards.
GCCGCCAGAGGTTTCATAGGCCTCGCCAGAGAACTTGCCGCCGGCATGGAGGGTGCAGAGGATCACCTCGAGCGCCGATTTGTCGGGGAACTTGGGGTGCGGATCGACCGGGATGCCGCGGCCGTTGTCGCGGATGGTGATGGCGTGATCGGCGTGGAATTCAACCTCGATCCGGGTGGCGTGGCCCGCCACGGCCTCGTCCATCGCGTTGTCGAGCACTTCGGCCACGAGGTGATGGAGCGCGCGTTCATCGGTGCCGCCGATATACATGCCCGGGCGCTTGCGCACCGGTTCGAGCCCTTCGAGGACTTCGATGGAACTGGCGTCGTAGGTGTCCTGGGACGGACGGCTCAGGAGGTCGTCGGCCATGTGCGCTGCTCGCCTTGGTGTACCGCTGTTCTTTTGTTGTTCGCCATTAGACCACCGGGGGCGGGGCGGGGCAATGGGGTTGGGAGATCCGGGGGCGGTGCGGGGCGTGGCTTTCACCGGTGTTTCGCCCCGCCAGTGGCCGCGGTCCGGATTTCCATGAATGCGACCCCGCGATGTCGCGATACCGATAGCGCCCGACCGGCCGCGGGAGTGCACTTGGATCACCGACATCCACGCGGGGGCACCGATGCACCTTTCGGCCGACAACCTGATCGACCTAGACCGCTATCCGATTGCGACGCCCGGGCCCTTGCGGGATGCGATCCTGGAGGAGGTGCGTCATGCGCTGGACCTGCGGGGATGCGCCGTGCTCAAGGGGTTTCTGAGCCCTGCCGGGATCGCCGCCGCGGTTGCCGAAGCCGATGGTGTCGCCGACAAGGGCCACCGCAGCTATTCGCGCACCAACGCCTATTTCACGGCGGAGGACGCGAGCCTGCCCGAAACCGATCCGAGGCGCCGCTTTTTCGACCGGTCAAACGCGTTCATCCCGGCAGACAACTTTCGTTCCGACGGGGCCTTGCGCACCATTTTCGACAGCGAAGGTTTCGACGCCTTCATTCGTGACTGCCTGCAGGAACCCGAAGACCGGTTCTTTCGATATGCCGACCCTTTGGCGGATGTCATCGTGAATGCCGCCTGGGAAGGGAACGGGTTCCCCTGGCATTTCGACACCAACAACTTCACCGTCACGCTGGCGCTTCAGAATGCCGAATGTGGCGGATCCTTCGACTACGTTCCGATGATCCGCGACAACGAGGACGAGCATTTCGACGAGGTTTCGAAGGTGCTCGACGGCACCTCGGACAGGGTCATTTCGCTTGAGCTCGAGCCCGGTGATCTGCAGCTTTTCAAGGGGCGCTATTCCCTGCACCGTGTCGCGCCGCTGGAGGGGTCGACACCGCGCTATGTCGCAATCTTCTCCTATGTGGGGTAGCGGGACATGGTGGGCAGTGTGGAGCGCACCCGGCAGCTTTACGGACGAACGCTTCCGATCCACCACGAGCGGGCGGGGCACCGCGCGGATGCGCTGATCGACTGATCGGGCTGTCTGCAGGGGGCGGGCCGTTGCGCCGGATACGATGGGATCCGAGCGGATGTGTCGCGCTGCGGCGCGGTTATGGCCTCGGTCTGTGATGGCGATGCGGACTAAGCTGCTAATCGACAGATACGACGTCAGGCCCGTGCGGTAACCACGTTTGAGCTGTGTGGGAAGATCATTGCTTCGTCGCTGAGGCAATCGCCCAATCCCTGCAGGAATACCTCTATTGCGCGATCTACGGAACCCTCCGCTATTCCGACCAGCTTGTTCCCAGTGTGCATTCCGCCCATTGCTCCTTTAGCGAAGGCTTTGGCGTTGGGATGATGCAAATACAACGTCACAGATTCGATCTCGACATCTTTGAAACCCGTGCCTTCGAACAACCGACGAAGATCTCCGCTATCTGGTAAGGAACAGATGGCACGTACGGCATCCCCCGCTGACTGTCCGATGTGGGCATCGAGGGCTGCGGCCTGCGCACGAAGCATCGGATTGATCTCCAGTTCCTGTTGAACGCAAAATGCCAACCGACCACCGGGCTTAAGCACACGGTACAATTCACGCAGAGCCGCTTGGCGGTCCGGAAAGAACTGAAGGGCTTGTTGGCAAAATGCGAGATCGAATACGTCACTTTCGAACGGCAGGTCAGCCGCGTCCGCTTCGAACCACTCGGCCTCGAGGCCGATGTCCTCTGCAAGTCCACGCGCCACTTTCAGCATATCGGCGCTGTGATCCGCTCCGACCAGTCGCGCTGGCTTCTGCAAAGTCCGCGCGATCTCTCTCGTAACGACGCCGGTCCCACAGGCGAGATCGAGAATGTCTTCACCTGCCTGCGGATTGGCGCGCCGGATCAACTCTCTAGCCCAAGGCTCGAAGATGACAGGAACAAGCACCGACTGATAACGGTCGGCAAACGTATTTGCTGCCATTGCCGCTCCTCCCAGAGCAAGACTACGCCAATTTTGACTATTCGCAACTTTCTCGCTGAAGTCTGCTTCGGGCCGATTTTGTTGAAAAACTCGGCTTGAGTGAGGCTTTAGCTCCTGATTCACTTCTCCCGAGGCAAGGGAGGTCTGGCGATGATGGGGCCGCGGCAGGTGGCGCAAGGTGCGCTGTTCTA